>NZ_JAYMYJ010000029.1:0-53316 GCF_035668035.1 Candidatus Thiothrix phosphatis
GCGACTTGACCAGATCCTCAAAAACACCCTGAGCCGTTGGGGAACGGCAGATGTTGCCCATGCACACAAACAAAACGCTAACTTTTTTCATCAGACCACAACACCGTAAGCTGTCAATATCAACATACCTGCCATCATAACCATAATCAGGCAGCCCGTCACAAAGCCGCGACTTGTCCCCGTTGCCTTTTGGCCGACCGCACATGGACATGCCCCGGCGGATGCTTGATCACAATGGCCTGCCCACAATGCGGGCAAGTCAAATAGGTCTGCAAACGGGTTTCCTGCTTGACCTCTTCAAACACCAGACGCGCATCCGCCCGGCTGACGCCGATTTTGACGCGCATCTTTTCCAGATAACGCAGGCTGCCGAAATCCAGCCTGCCATCCTCCATGGCGCGCACCAATTCCTGACGAAAATGCTCCCGCCGCCGTTTCAGTTCACTGATCATGCCGGATGCAAGAATCGCTGCGGGCAATGCGGCGACAGCAATGCCCGTGATAATGGTGACGCCGCTGAACACCCTGCCGGTTACAGTGGAAGGGATGACGTCGCCGTAACCCACTGTCGCCAACGTCACCGTCGCCCACCAAAGCGACCGGGGAATGCTGCCAAATTTGTCCGGCTGGATATGCCCTTCCACCAGATAAATCCCAGTTGCCGACAGCAGAATCAGCATGCATAGAATGAACATGGCCGAAATCAGGTTTTCCGCCTCCTGACGCAGCACCGCCAGCAGCAGTTCCAGCGAATGGGAATAACGGGTCAGCTTCAATAAACGCAATAGCCGCAAACTGCGCAAAACACGCAAATCAGCCACCCCGAAGAAAAAGCTCAGATAAAAAGGCGCAATCGCCAGCAGATCCACCAGCGCCATCGGCGACAGCAAATAGCGCCCCCGTCCGCCGATGGGATGCTGGAAATCCACATTCCCTGATTCAACACAAATCCACGCCCGCACGATATATTCAATCGTAAAAACCAGCACCGAGGAAACTTCCAAATATTGGAACAAGGTTTCGTGCGCCTTGTAGATAGCGTGTTCAGATTCAAGCGCCACAGCAACCACATTGATGACCACCAACGCCACCAGGCAGTGGTTAATGAATTTTGCCCATTTATTACCTTTCTGTTCCTCCAGCGCCAGATACAGCCAGCCCCGAACATTGTGCATACCCTGCTCCTCTTGCCCCTAATGATTGGGGCAAAGATTAACACAGCTTGTATCCGGCCATGCGCCCCCTATTTAAAGCGCTTACGTATTTTCTGGTACAAATCTGCGATCTCTTCACCCAACTCATGGATTTCTTCCATCCACTCCACGCGCAAATCCGCCACCTTGTCGCTTAATTTATGTTGCAACTTGTCAACCTCCTCGCCCATATCATGGACTTCCTCCTTGGTTTCCAACTGCAACTTATAACCTGCATCCCGCAGCCTCAATTGCAGGTTGTCCCATTTGGTTTCAGCTTTTTCCCACTCCTGTTTGGCCTCCATTTCCAACAAATGCAGGCTAACGCGAAAATCATCACGTTCAGTCGTCAAGCTATGCAACAATTGCTGTAATCTTTCGTTCATCTGCTTACCTCCTTTTACTGGCCTCAGTCTGAAATATAGCCTTCCTTCCCCGCAAGAGTAAGGGCATTGGTCAATGATTGGAACTTTCAACGCCATCAATGCTCTATCTGGTTACATTGATGCAGGTATTCCGATGGGTGCCAACATTTCATTCCAACAGGAAACGACAGGGCTTAACATGAAAAAAATACTGCTTTCGCTGACAGTCATCGCAGGTCTGGGGTTGTCTGCATGCGCGCCAATGACCCAGGTGACCCAACCCCAACCTACCGTGATACCCGCCAAGGATCTGAACTGGATTGCCGACAAGGTCTACAAGAATGAAACCAGTGGCAGCCCAATGCTGTTGGTCGTCTGGAATGACCGGGAAGAATTCGCCTCCCTCGGCATTGGGCATTTCATCTGGTACCCGGCTGGCCACCGTGGGCCTTATACCGAAACCTTCCCCGGACTATTGGATTACACCAAAGCGCAAGGCGTGCCAGTGCCGCAATGGCTGGCCAGCCGCCCAACCCGCACTGCGCCATGGCCAAACAAGGCAGCGTTTGAACGCGCCAAAAACGACCCTGAAATGCAGCAACTGCGCAATTTCCTGCAACAAACCATGAATATCCAGGCCAACTACATGGCAGACCGCCTAACCCGCGCCCTGCCGTTGATGCTCAACCAAGTCGCCGCACAAGACCGCGACCGCGTCTTGAGGAACTATCAGGCCGTGGAAAAATCACCACGCGGATTGTACCCCTTGCTGGATTACGTCAACTTCAAGGGTGAAGGCACCAGCCCCAGCGAACGCTACAACGGCCAAGGCTGGGGGTTGCTGCAAGTGCTGGCGGCCATGCAGCCTGTTGAGGCTGGCCCACAGGCGTTGGATGCATTCGCCAGCGCCGCTGAAGAGGTGCTGCTGCGCCGCATCGCCAACGCCCCACCGGAACGCGGCGAAGCCAAATGGCTGGCGGGCTGGCGCAACCGCCTGGGCACCTACCGTTCCCAAAACTTGCTCAGTGGGAACTGAGTCTGTTATTCGTGACCATTTGTCTTTGAATCTTTGGCGATGAGGAATTCGCCCTTGCCGCGCCAGCTTCGGCTGGCGTATTTTTTGCCTGGTGCCCTGTAAGGAATTTTCACTCAACGGATTGAACCAAAAGGAAAACATCATGCAAGCAATCGACAACATTTCCCGTTCCCTTTCCCAAATTTATAAGCAGTTGTCTGATGGCGGCAACACAACTGCCAGCCAAACAGCCACCCAGCAAGCGGTCGCCGCCCTTGGCCAATTGCAGGGATATAATGATAATGGCAGGAGCAGGCAAAACCCCGTCTGGAAAAACCTGCTAAACCTTATCCAAACGTTACTGGCGCAACTGGAGCAAAACAAGCCCAAACCAGCCCCCACCGAATACCGCAGCATGGACGGCTCCGGCAACAACAAGAAAAATCCTGCCTGGGGCCAAGCAGGCATCCAGCATCAGCGCCGAATCCCACAGGACAGCAGCCGCGAACCTGGTGGCAGCACCGAGCAACGCCTGCCCAATCCTCGTGAAGTCAGTAACGCCGTTGCCGCCCAAAATGGGCAAAACACCGTAAACCAAAAAGGATTGAGTGACCTGTTTTGGATGTGGGGGCAATTTCTTGACCACGACATGACCTTAACCCCCACCGATGCCAACGAGCCGATCAACATTGCCATACCCCAAGGCGACCCCCAACTTGACCCGAACGGGACTGGCACAGCCGCCATCACCATTGACCGCAGCGCCGCCACCCTGGATGCCAATGGGCAGCGCCAACAGAGCAACAAGATTACGGCCTTTGTTGACGGCTCCAACGTCTACGGTTCTGATGCCGCCTATGCGGACTCCCTGCGCACCCACAGCGGCGGCAAAATGAAAACATCAGCGGGTGATTTGTTGCCAACCGATGCCAATGGGCAATTCCTGGCGGGCGACCCTCGTTCCAATGAAAATATCGGCCTAACATCCATGCATACGATCTGGGTACGGGAGCACAATCGTCTGGCCGATGAGCTGGCGCAAAAGCATCCAGACTGGAGTGACGAAAAACTGTATCAGGAGGCCCGCCGGGTCAATGTTGCCCAAATCCAGTCCATCACCTACAACGAATTCCTGCCTAACCTGCTTGGCAAAAATGCCATCCCACGGTACACAGGCTACAAGCCCAATGTAGACCCCAGCATTGACAATGCTTTCGCCACTGCCGCCTTCCGCATGGGGCATACCATGCTTTCCCCCAACCTGCTGCGGTTGGATGAAAACGGTGAAACCATCAGCCAGGGCGACGTTGCTTTGCGGGATGCCTTCTTCAGGCCAGACAAGGTAATGGAGGCAGGCATTGACCCGATCCTGCGCGGCGCGGCATCCCAGACGGCGCAAGCCGTAGACCCGATGATTGTGGATGATGTGCGCAACTTCCTGTTCCCGCAAGGTGGCCTGGATCTGGCCGCCGTCAATATCCAGCGTGGGCGTGACCACGGTCTGGCAGGTTACGGTGATGCCCGTGCAGCATTGGGGCTGAAACCGGTCACCAGCTTTGAATCTTCCATCTGGCGCGAAGGTTTCGGTGAAAAGCTGGCGCAAGTCTACGCCAAACCTGCTGACGTTGACCTATGGGTGGCCGGTTTGGCAGAAAAACCAGTAGGTGATTCCCTGTTCGGGCAGACATTCACCAAGATCATGGCCGACCAGTTTACCCGCCTACGTGATGGTGACCGTTTCTGGTATGAAAACCAATTTTCCGGCAAGGAATTGCAGGCCATCAAGAACACCAAGCTGTCCGACATCATTGCCCGTAACACGGACTTTGACAACGTGCAGGAAAATGCTTTCGTGGCCTCCAATATCCACCTGGGTGGGCAGCCACAGGCAACACCAGCAACCCAAAGCCACAGCGTGGCACAATCCTTGGGCGCGGCGGATTCAGCAATAGGCAACGGCTCACGCATGGACAATGGCTTCACCCAGCAAATGATGCAGCCATCCTCCATGCTGACGCCTCAGCAGCTCGACATTTTCAATCAGGCTGTCCAGAAAGGCTATTTTGGATAAACAACTGCTGCAATAACGGCACGGTGACGCAGGTGTAAGCATCTGCGTCACCACTCAAAACGGTAAAAGGCATGCCCGGTTCGCCAAACTGGTCAAGCACTAGAACAGCCCGACTGAAATCGTGGCCACGAGTGTAATCATTGACCGTAACCACCGTTTTCAGATTGGCTGCCAACGATGAGCGGATGCCATTTTCTGAGTCCTCAAACGCCAGGCATTCCTCCGCTTTCAAACCCATCATGTCCATCGCGTACAGGTAGATGTCCGGCGCGGGCTTTTTCGCAGGCACAATGTCACCCGCCGCAATACAGTCGAACCAACCGACAGATGCCCCCCCCAGCGTCGCTTTCAGCAGATAGGTGACATTCTCCGGCGTGGTGGTGGTGGCGATGCCCAGACGCAACCCGGCGGTGCGGGCTTCATTCAGCAGACGGGCAACGCCGGTGCGCAATGGGATTTCCCCGGCTTGCAGCATTTGCAGATAGAAATGGGTTTTGCGCTTGTGCATACGCGCCGCAAATTCAGCCATGCCTTCTTCTGGCGCAAAGCCCGGCAGGTATTTTTCCAGAAAATAGCAGATACGTTCCTTGCCGCCAGTGACGGTCAACAAATCAGCGTACAGTTCCACTGTCCAATCCCAGTCCAGTCCGGCTTCACGGAAGGCTTTATTGAAAGCTGGCCGGTGTCCGTCCCGCTCAGTGTCCGCCAGCGTGCCATCCACATCGAACAAAAGCGCTTTAAGCTGTGGCATGTCGTCTTCTCCTCATTTTTACGCTGGGCGCATTCTAGCCCGAAGCAGAAAATGGGGGGAATAGCCTTTAAGCGCAGTTTTCCCAGCGATGCCTTGGACAGTACAGAGGCTATCAGACCAAACCATCGAACCCTTGTTGCTGCACCTTGCGCCCAGCCAGTTTGACGGCGTAATGCAAGGCTTCCTCCAGCAGGTTCCCGGTCGCCAGCGCATGCACCAGCCCGGCGTTGAACACATCCCCCGCGCCAACCGTATCCACCACCTTTCCCACCGGTGAAGCAGGCGCATGAAAGACCATTCCCAATTGGTCAATCGCCCAGGCCCCCGCCTCACCCCAGGTGCAGGTCATCCACACCTTGCCATGTTTGTGCTGCCGATCCCGCAAAAAGCTTTCCGCCTCCTGAAACCCCTGCGCCTGCGCATAGGCGCGCGGGAACATCGCCAGATCAACCTGCGGAACCAGATCCTCCAGCCCAGCGCGAATCTTCTCAATTTCCAGCGACACCGGCTGGTCGTACAGGTTTTCACGGGCATAGGCCAGCATCTTCGCCAGTTCACCCACATTCCGCCCCTCAAAATGCAGCCAGTCATAATGCGTCACCGGAACACGGCGAAAGTCCCCGGCGGACAACTCCGGCAAATCACGGTAATGGACGATGGTGCGGCTGCCATTCTGCTGATTGAGTGTGATATAGGAAACTGGCGCGGCGCCCGGATGGCGCACCACGTATTCCAGCCCGACAGATTTGCTGGAAAGATCAGCAGAAATGTGATCGCCATCACTATTTTTGGCAATTACTCCGCATAAATCACAACGATGTGCATGAGCCGCCAGCACCTTGGCCATATTGGCGGCATTACCGCCAGCGCTAACCCATTGATGCAGCGCACGCATTTCTTCGTCCTCAGACGGGTAATGGGCAACCAAATTGGTGATGTCGAGCGTGGCGTTTCCCGTTATCAGAATAAAACTCATAAAAATTTTCTCGTCCCGTGCAGCATTTTGCCGGTTTTGGCGGTCGTAAACGATGGGCTGAATCATAACGTGATAGGGGATTTATAATGTACAAATTATTGGGGCTCATTTTTTTCCTGTTGGTGCCACTACAACAGGTGCACGCTGATCCGATGAAAATGCGGATCATAGGGGGTAACCCAGTTGGGCAAAACGCTTGGCCATCAGTGGTTGCAATCAAGACAACAGCAACGGGGGAAGTTTTGTGTGGGGGCAACCTGATCCATCCGTTGTGGGTGCTGACTGCGGCGCATTGTGTCCGCGGTGAGGCTGAGGGGCTTTACTACGAATACGGTGTTGACGACATGATCATCTTTTCCGGCGCGACCGGGTTGGATTCCCCCAGCGGCCGGAACATGCGCGTGCAACGCATCATTGTCCACCCCAATTACAACATGGCGACCGGAGCCAATGACCTTGCCCTGCTGATGCTGGATGCGCCGCTGGAAGGCGCGACCATGCCGGTTTACGCCGATAACCCACCGCCAGGCACCTCCGCCACCGTAGTCGGCTGGGGAGCGCGCACCGCCAAGGCGCCCAATGGTTATCCTGGCAATTACCCGCGCCAGTTACAGCAGGTCACGATTCCAATCGTGCCCAATGAAGCCTGCAACACGCCATCGTCCTATAACGGCAGGATCCAATCGACCATGCTGTGCGCCGGTTTTCCCCAAGGCGGCAAGGACGCCTGCGTCGGCGACAGCGGCGGGCCGTTGATGGTGCAGCAGAACGGCGTTTACCGGCAGGTGGGCATCGTCAGCCAAGGCGAAGGTTGCGCAATGCCGGGCAAATACGGCATCTATACCCGCGTGGCCAGCTACGCCAACTGGATACAGCAGTTCGCCCCGCCGCCTTATGCTGGCTCGCCGGTTTCCCAGCCGGACAACCCGCGTGTCAATTACCCAGGAGGCGCGGGTGCGCTGGATCCAGTTGGTGCCGCCGGACTCTTTGCACCGTTGCTGCTGACTGCGTTCAGAAGGGGGAAATCTGCCGGGGGTGCTGGTTAGAACCGGCCTTCCCCCGTCTTATTTATTCCCTTGTCAGGCCAAATTTGCATTTGAATCGCTTTTCATCCCCCATTTTTCGGGGGTGAGTTGAATACTGCCCCCCTGAATCTGCTATGCTTCGCGTTGAAATTGACCCTGCGACCCTTAGACTCGCGAAAATTAGAACATTTAGGAGCTTAAGCTATGCCCTGGAACGAACCGGGTGGAAATCAACAAGACCCATGGACGGGGAAAAAACGCACCCCGGGAGGCAATGATCCCGAAGAGCTGATCCGTAAACTCAACCAGAAACTGAGCAAATTGTTTGGCGGTTCAGGCCATGGCGACGGGTCTGACAACAATGGCGGAAAAGGTGTCCTGTTACTGGTGGGCTTGCTGGTGATCGGCTGGTTATTGTCCGGTTTTTACACCATTGATGCGCGCCAGAAAGGGCTGGTGCTGCGCTTTGGGGCTTACCAGGAAACCACGGGGGCAGGCCTGCATTGGCGTTTGCCTTACCCATTCGAAACGGTCGAAGTCTTTGATGTTGAGCAGAACCGTAGCGCGCAAGATCGCAGCACCATGCTGACCAAGGATGAAAACATCGTCGATATCGCGGTTTCCGTCCAATACAAGATAAGCAACGCTGAAGAATACGCCTTCAATATCCTCAATGCTGACTATGTGTCCGACCAAACCCAAGGCACCCTCTATCAGGTCATGCGCGGTTCCATCCGTGACATTATCGGGCGCAATAATATGGACTTCATTCTGCAGGAAGGCCGCGAGCAAATCGCCATCGACACCCAAAACCTGATGCAGCAAATTCTGAATGACTACAAGGCAGGCCTGAAAATCATCAAGGTTAACCTGACTTATGCCGAAGCGCCGACCGAAGTCAAGGACGCCTTTGATGAGGCCAACCGCGCCCGTGAAGACAAAAACCGTTTCCAGAACGAAGCGGAAACCTATTCCAAGAAAGTCCTTCCCGAAGCTGGCGGCCAAGCGGCACGCCTGAAAGCCGATGCGGAAGCCTTCCGGCAAGAGGCTGTCGACCGGGCGATGGGTGACGCCGCCCGCTTCAGCCAATTGGTGGTGGAATACCACAAAGCCCCGGCAGTCACCCGTGAACGCCTGTATCTGGATGCGATGGAATCTGTCATGTCTGGCAGCCGTAAAGTGATGGTTGACACCCGCAGCAACAACATGCTGTATCTGCCGCTGGATCAGTTGAACACACAGGGCAACGCGGCAACAGCAGCGGCCACGGCAGCAGCGGCCCAGAATGCCCAGCAGGATGCCACCACCAACGTCAACTCACCCGCCGCCGCCAGCAACAATGGCGCTGCCAACGTGCGCCAACAGTCTCGTGAAACCAGCGTCAGGGAGGGCCGTTAATCATGGACATCAGAAATACAATCATTGCCGCCGCTGGCTTGGTGTTGCTGCTGCTTTACTCCTCCATTTACATGGTCGACCAGCGCCAGCGCGCCATCCTGTTCAAGTTCCGGGAAATCGTCAACCCTGACATCGGGCCTGGGCTGCATTTCCGGGCACCGTTCATCAACACCGTCAGCAAGTTCCCCTCCCAGATTCTGACGCTGAGTTCCGAATCCGAACGTTTCCTGACCGGCGAGAAAAAATACGTGCAGGTTGACTTTTTCGTCAAATGGCGCATCCAGGATTTTGCATCGTTTTACCGCTCCACCGGCGGTGGGCGTGTCGAGGATGCAATCCAGAACGCCCAAAACCGCCTGGAACAATTGATGAAAGATGGCCTGCGCAACGAATTCAGCCGCCGCACCATTGAAGAGGCCCTGTCAGCTGAACGTGGCATGATCATGCAGGGGCTGGAAAACAAATCCAATGAAGTGGCCAAGCAACTGGGCATTGAGATTGTGGATGTGCGGGTCAGCAAGATCGATTTCCCCGAAACGGTCAGCAATTCCGTATTCGAACGGATGCGCTCCGAACGCCAGCGGGTAGCGGAAGATTTCCGTTCACGCGGTAAGGAAGAGGCGGAAAAAATCCGCGCCGACGCCGACCGGCAGGCCACCATCATCAAGGCAGAAGCGTACCGGGAAGCGGAAAAAATCCGGGGTGAAGGCGATGCCAAGGCCGCAGAAGTCTACGCCAGCGCCTATCAGCAAGATCCCGAATTCTATGCGTTCTACCGTAGCATCAACGCCTACAAGAACACCCTGGGCAAGGGCAACGACATGATGGTGTTGGAGCCGGATTCCGAGTTCTTCCGCTACTTCAAACAGCAATCTGCCCAATAAGTCCATGCCGTGGAAGTGAACTGGAACGATTTGCTCAACGCTGTCGCCCTCCTTCTGATAGTGGAGGGGCTTATGCCGTTTTTAAGCCCCTCCCGCCTCAAACAGGCCTACACCCAATTGCTCTCATTACCGGACAAAACCTTACGAAGCATTGGTCTGGTAAGTGTGATTGCTGGTATCCTACTGCTCTTTTTGACTGATTAGCCAAAATATGCTGAATACTGACCAATATTGGGCGCTCCCCGACGGCATCAGCGAAGCCCTGCCCGATGAAGCCGAGTGTCTGGAACAACTGCGCCGCAGCCTGCTGGATCTGTTTTCCACTTGGGGTTACCGCTTGGTGATGCCGCCGCTGGTGGAATTCATGGAATCGTTGAGCACCGGCCACGGCACCCACCTGGATGTGCAGACCTTCAAACTGACTGACCAGTTGAGCGGGCGCATGATGGGCGTGCGCGCCGACATGACGCCGCAGATCGCCAGGATTGACGCCCACAAGCTCAAAACGGCGCAAACCAACCGCCTATGCTATATCGGCAGCGTGTTGCGCACCCGCAGTTTCCATCGCGACGGTTCCCGCTCCCCCCTCCAGGTTGGCGCGGAACTGTTCGGCCATGCGGGGTTGGACAGTGATTTCGAAGTCATTTCCCTGCTATTGGCGACACTCAACCATTGCCAGGTTCCTGATTTGCTGCTGGATATTGGCCATGTCGGCATCTTCCGCTCCTTGGCCCGCGCCGCTGGCCTGAATGCACAGCAGGAACGCGCGCTCTATGACATCTTGGAACGTAAATCCCTACCGGAAATGGATGAATGGCTGCAATCCGCCAAGCTGCCTGACAGCATCAAGCGTTGCCTGCGCCAGTTGCCCCGCCTGAATGGCTCCGTGGCCGTGCTGGATGAAGCGGCAGGGCTGTTCGGCGATGCCTTCCCGGAGATTCAGGAGGCGCTTGCCTACCTGCACACTTTGGTCGGACGGGTTGCCGCCAGCTTCCCAAGCTGCCGGATTCATGTCGACCTGAGTGAATTGAGCGGTTACGACTACCATACTGGCATTGTGTACGGTGTCTATACGCCCAACATGGGCCGCGAAGTGGCGCGCGGCGGACGTTACGACGGTATCGGCGAAGCCTTCGGACGGGGGCGCCAAGCCACGGGTTTCAGCACCGATTTGCGCACCCTGGCGAAATTCTCCCTGCCCTCCATGCAGTTGCCGACAGAGACGGCGATTTTCGCCCCAGCCCTACAGGATGCAGCGCTGGAGCAACTGATCCATCGGCTACGCAACCAAGGCCAGCGGGTAATCCGCGCACTGGACGGGCAAACTGCAACCCCTGCGTCACTGGGTTGCAAGCGGCAAATTACACTGCAAGACGGCCAATGGAGCGTGGTGGCCGTCTGAGATTTTCTGACACTTTGAAGCATTGAGCGAGACTGACATGGGAAAATTCGTCGTTGTATTGGGCACTCAGTGGGGTGATGAAGGCAAGGGCAAGATTGTTGACCTGCTGACCGAAAACGCCTCCGCCGTTGTACGTTTTCAGGGCGGCCATAATGCCGGGCATACGTTGGTCATCAACGGGGAGAAAACCGTCCTGCATCTGGTGCCGTCCGGCATCCTGCGCGCGGGTGTCGAGTGCATGATCGGCAACGGCGTGGTGCTCGCCCCGGATGCGCTGCTCAAGGAAATCGAGATGCTGGAATCGCGCGGTGTGCCTGCCCGTGAACGCCTGAAAATTTCCGAAGCCTGTCAGTTGATCCTGCCTTACCACATGGCGCTGGATGCGGCGCGTGAACAGGCGCGCGGCAAAAAAGCCATCGGCACCACCGGGCGCGGCATTGGCCCGGCCTACGAAGACAAGATTTCCCGCCGTGGCCTGCGCGTCGGTGACCTGCTGAACCCAGAACAGTTTGAGATCAAGCTGCGCAGCATCATGGAATACCACAATTTCGCGCTGGAGCACTATTTCAAGTGCGCCCCGGTTGACCCTGACAAAGTGCTGGACGAAGCCATGCAGATGGCTGAAATCATCAAACCAATGATTGCCGACATCCCTTACCGCCTCTACGAATTGCGCAAGGGGGGCAAGGATGTGATGCTGGAAGGTGCGCAAGGCACCCTGCTGGACATCGACCACGGCACATACCCTTACGTCACCTCCTCCAGCACCACCGCAGGCGGCTCCTGCACCGGCTCCGGCATTGGCCCACGCAATATCGACTATATTCTCGGCATCACCAAGGCCTACACCACCCGGGTGGGCGCTGGGCCATTCCCAACCGAACTGTTTGATGATATTGGCGCGCATATCGCCAAGGCTGGCAACGAATTCGGCTCCACCACGGGACGGCCACGCCGTTGTGGCTGGTATGACGCCGTTTCCCTGCGCCGCGCCATGCACATCAACACGGTCAGTGGCCTGTGCATCACCAAACTGGATGTGCTGGATGGCCTGGAAACTGTGCGTATCTGCACCGGCTATGAACTGGATGGCAAGGTTATCGATGTGCCGCCAGTTGACACCGACGCCTTTGAACGCTGCAAACCGGTTTATGAAGACCTGCCCGGCTGGACTGAATCCACATTTGGCGCCACCAGCTATGATGTGCTGCCCGCCAACGCCAAAGCCTACCTCAAGCGTCTGGAAGAAGTGGTCGAAACCCCAATCGACATCATTTCCACCGGCCCTGACCGGGAACAGACCATCATCCTGCGCGACCCTTACGCCGCATAATGGATGCAGTGGATGTCAGCCGCCGTTTCGGCGGCATCATCCGCCTGTATGGTGAAGCGGCGTTCACCCGCTTCACTGCTTCCCACATCTGCGTCATCGGTGTCGGCGGCGTCGGCTCCTGGGCGGTGGAAGCCCTTGCCCGCAGCGGCGTCGGCAAACTGACCCTGATCGACCTCGACAACGTGGCCGAATCCAATATCAACCGCCAGCTTCCCGCGCTTGGCGACACCGTAGGGCGTGCCAAAGTCGAGGTTTTGAAGGAACGTTGCTTCGGCATCAATCCCGCCTGCCAGATTCACACCATTGAAGATTTCGTGGAAAAAGACAATGTCGCCGCATTGATCCACGCCGGTTTCGACTATGTGATTGACTGCATCGACAATTTCCGCGTCAAGGCTGCGCTGGCAGCCCATTGCCGCCGCAACAAAATCCGCCTGATCATGCTGGGTGGTGCCGGTGGGCAAAAAGACCCGACCAAAATCCGCCTTTCCGACCTGGGCAAGACCCATCAAGACCGCTTGCTGTCGCGGGTGCGCAAGGAACTGCGCCAACACTACGGCTTCAGCCAGAACCCAAAGCGGCGTTTCGAGATCCCTGCGGTATGGTCGGAAGAGGCCATGACCTTGCCCGAAAATGGCCCGGCCTGCGACCTGAGCTGCGCCGGAGGCATCGGCTCCGTCATGACGGTCACCGCCAGCTTCGCCCTGGTCGCCGTCAGCCATGTGCTGGGCAAACTGGCCGCTACGTCTTCGGCAGGGTGACGCCCTTTTGCCCCTGATACTTGCCGCCGCGATCCTTGTAGGAAGTTCCGCAAATTTCGTCTGACTCGAAGAACAACATTTGCGCCACCCCTTCGTTGGCGTAAATTTTGGCGGGCAGCGGCGTCGTATTGGAAAACTCCAGCGTCACATGCCCTTCCCACTCTGGCTCCAGCGGCGTGACGTTGACAATGATGCCGCAGCGCGCATAGGTGGATTTCCCCAGGCAAACCGTCAGCACGCTGCGTGGGATGCGGAAATATTCCACTGTCCGCGCCAGTGCGAACGAATTCGGCGGGATAATGCACACCTCGCCGGTGAAATCGACGAAACTCTTTTCGTCAAACGCCTTGGGGTCAACGATGGTGCTGTTGATATTGGTGAAAATCTTGAATTCATTGGCGCAACGCACGTCATAACCGTAGCTGGAAGTGCCGTAGGAGACGATTTTCCCGCCATTCACGGAACGCACCTGCCCCGGCTCGAACGGCTCAATCATGCCCCCGCCCTCAGCCATCCGGCGAATCCAGTGATCCGACTTGATCGTCATTGCTGCACCCCTATCCCACCCTGACGTTGGAATGGGACGCTGATCAAGGGCAGCTTCACCGCACCATTCAGGTCATATTGCAGCTTGCGTTCACGCCAGGCGACCGGGGCCAGTTGGGCCAGCTCGATAAAATCCAGTTTGATGGGGATGCTGACCGGCACTTCCTGACGCGCGCCGATCATCTGGTCTTGGGATTGCTCCCCGGTTGCAACCAGATGCCCATTCAGGTTCAGGCCATACTGGATGCCCTTGATTGGGATCGGAAAAGCGTTGGGGTTGCTGACATTCAATGTCACTAGGGCCGTTCCCTGCGTCAGGGAAATATTTTGCACGGCGATATTCTGAACAGAAATTTTGGGCTGTTCGACAACGCCAGGAACGCTGCTGCACGCCTGCAACAACACGACGGAAAACAGGCCGACAAGAATGGGTTTCAACATGATTTGTTCTTCAAAGTCCAAACGAATTCGCCGAATACTAAACGAAAACAGTGGGCGCAGAAACCCAGCATTAGGGTTTGCCCACCATTCCCGCCACTTCTTCGCCCGGTTGCCGGGAAGAAGATGCCCAGGCGTTAATGGATTTCAGGGTTTCCAGGTCAAACGTCCCCGCCGTCTGCTCCAGTTTCATCAGACCCAGCAGGTAAGCATACTGGATTTCCAGATAGTCCCGTTCTGCCTGGAACACTTTCTCTTGCGCCAACAGGACATCCGTCATGGTGCGGCTGCCAAGGGAACGCCCCTCCCGGGTTGTTTGCAACGCTTCACGGGATGATTCCAGCAGTTTCTGATAAAGCCGGATGCGTTTGTAATCGCCCAGCACAGCCCTGTAGGCGTCGGCCACCTGCTGGCGCACCGTGTCCTGTTGCGCCGTAAGGTTTACCTGCGCCTGCTCCAACTCCAGCTTTGCCTTCCGGACGCTGGATTCCGTCCTGCCGCCGTCGTACACATTCATGTTGAACTCAAGGCCAATGCGGTTATCGGAACGGTCGCCAAGATTGTCCTGGTAATAATGGTCGCCATTATGCTGCATCACCAGGTTCACCGTAGGGTCGGAGCCAGCCCGGACGGCATCCAGGCGGGATTGGGCGATCTGTACCTGATACAGCGCATCCTGTATCGGCTTGTTGTGCTTGAGCGCCGCATCCTGCCAGTATTCCGCCTTACGCTGCGGCGCAAACTGTTCCAGCCAGCCCTCCCGCAAGTCATCCAACGCCTGATAGTTTTCACCGGACAAACGGAACAAGCGGGTGCGCTGCCCCTCCAGCCTGTCCTCCGCTTCCACAACCCGCACATCGATTGTGTCCTGATACGCCTGGAGTTCGTGCAAGTCGGTAATGGTGGCATTTTGCTGCTGATATTGGCGCTCCAGTATCTGCAACTCCTCAGCGCGCACATCACGCTCCTTCCGTATCAGCTTTAAATCATGGGCGGTAGCCAGAAAATCCAGATAAGCGCTGGCAACATTCAGGAACAGCTTCTGCCTGCTGTCCTGATACAGATTGTCCGCAGCGCTCACCTCGCTGGCGGCTGCCGTCCGGTCAATATCGGCTGCATGATCCCATAATGGTTTGCGCACAGTCACGCCGTAACCAATGGCAGCGCCTGACACAGCGCCGCTACCGTCAGCGTGATAGGGGGAGGCGGACACATCCACCTTGGGTTGGAATGCCGATATTGCCTTCCGGCGGTTTTCTTCGGCAATTTTGTAATTAATGTCTGCTGACTGTAGCGTTGTATCGTGCGCCAATGCCGCCTCGTACACTTGCAACAGGTTTTCAGCCTTGGCAGACACTCCAAACAATAGGCATGGCATCAGGACAACACCATAAATATATGTCTTCATTATTGTTTTTATTCATGAAAGATGCCCCAGCATAACATAAGGGCAGACACTCCGCTGTTGGAGCAGATGCACGGTAATAACATCAATAGCATTAAGCGCAACACCCATTAATTAATGCCATTAATCAGATGGCCGTCATGGTTTTATTGATAAGGGCTATACTGGCACCCTGCAATATGATGATCGTCAGCCCAATCATCAACTTAGATTGACCGAGTGTTGCAAACTCACAGCAGTACGTTTGCGTTCCAATGCATTACCCAACAATAAGGAAGAGCACCCATGAACAAATTCAGTCATTTTGGCTTTGACTATATTGGGGGAGGGGCCAAATGCGGCTCCTCATCCCATAATGAACACTCCACCCCAGCCGTTCCAGGCGGCAACTCCTGCAATGACCATCACGATGGCGTCAGCGGCAAACATGACGGCGGCGGCAGCGGACATGGTGGTGCGGGCGGCGGACACAGCCAGGGTGGCTGTGACACCGGGCAAGGAGGCCACGGCTCCGGCAATGGACACGGCGGGTTTGGCGGCGGGCACGGCCAGGGTGGGTTTGGCGGTGGACACGGCCAAGGCGGCTGTGACACCGGGCAAGGAGGCCACGGCTCCGGCAATGGACACGGCGGGTTTGGCGGCGGGCACGGCCACGGCGGGTTCGGCGGTGGGCACGGCCAAGGCGGCTGCGACACCGGGCAAGGAGGCCATGGCTCCGGCAATGGGCACGGTGGTTTTGGCGGCGGGCACGGCCACGGCGGGTTCGGCGGTGGGCACGGCCAGGGTGACACCGACAATGGGACTTGCCATGGCGGTTCCGGTAGCGGCTCCGGCTACTGGGACAACAAAGACGAATACGATGAAAATGGCTCCGGGGATTGCGGCTGTCCTCAATCCCCGGAAAATGACCCGGAAAACGGAACGGATGTCACCCCTGACGACAATGGCTCCCATGAGGAACAGCCACCGACTGACGATAGCGGAAACCATACTCCAGACGGTGATATCCTTTACTAACAATATCCTGAAGTTTCCAACTGCACACTGGACATTGCTTACCCTGGCAATGTCCAGCGGCACCAATCAAAGTGCTTAACAAATAAAATCACAATAATAAAAACATGTACTTGATTGAAAACCTGCATCCATCCCTGCAAAAGATACTTGACCAGAATGCCCCCACTTTCCGGGCCATCCTGGTTTTCAGCTTCTTCATCAACCTATTGATGCTGTCAATCCCGTTATACCTGTTGCAGGTGTACAGCAAGGTCATCCCCAGCCATGCGTTTGACTCCTTGTATTTTCTGACCGGAATGGTGATGGTCGCGTTGTCTGTGCTGGCGGCGTTGGAGCGGGTTCGGCACAAACTGTTTTCCAAGTTTGGTGCATTCTTCGATGAAATGATCAACCAGCAGGTGCTGGAAACCATCCTGAAAAAATCGGCTGACAAAGCCGCCCCCAAGTCCATCAAAGGGCTGGTGCATCTGGATACCGTGCAGCGCTTTCTGTCAGGCTCCCAGGTCATCTTCTTGTTGGACATTCCCTGGACGCCCTTGTACCTGTCAATCCTGTACCTGCTACACCCAGTGTTAGGCATAGTCGTATCGCTGGCCGCAGTTTTCCTGATCATCCTCGGGCTGATCAACGAAAAGGTGTCACGGCAATTGTTGCAAGACTCCGAAAACGCCAACAAAGACCGCTTTGATAAGGCCGCACATTTCGCATCAAATGCGGACATCATTGAATCCATGGGCATGCGCCCCAATGTGCTGGACCGCTGGGGCAGCATCGCGGAACAAACCCAAGGAAAACGGGCAAAAAACTCCACGCTGGAAATGCACATACGCACCACCCTTAAATTCTCACGGCTGTTGTTGCAGGTTGTCGTCGTCAGTGTCGCCACCTGGCTGATCCTCAATAAAGAACTTTCACCCGGTTCCACTATCGCCGCAGTCCTGCTGATGCGTCAGGCAGTCACCCCACTGGAATCGGCCATCCAGTCCCTGAGCCATTTCATCAAAGCGCGGGAAGCCTTTTTCGGCATCAACGAGTATTTGCACGACGGCGAAAAATTCAAAAAACCCCTGAACCTACCAGCCCCAACGGGAAAACTGGTGCTGGAATCCGTCGGCTTCCGTTATTCAGGCTCGCCACAGCCAGTCTTTGACAAGGTGAACCTGACCATCACCCCCAGGGAAATCATTGCCCTGACTGGCAAGATGGGAACGGGCAAAAGCACCCTCGCCCGTATCCTGGTCGGCCTGCTCGAACCCAGCCGTGGCAAAGTCCATTTGGGAAGCCACGACCTTTCCCTATGGGATTCCCGCCAATTAGGCCCCCATGTGGGCTATCTGCCGCAAAAGGCCAGCCTGTTCTCCGGCACCGTGCGGGAAAATATTTCACGCCTGGAACAGGGGGAAATCGAAAAGGTCATACAAGCCGCCAAGCTGGTCAGAATCCATAATATGATAGAAAACTGGCCAGACAGCTATGAAATGGATGTCGGTGAGGACGGCCAGAAGTTATCAGGAGGGCAGCGGCAGATGGTGGCGCTGGCACGGGCAATTTATGGCCTTCCCAAACTCATTGTCCTGGACGAACCGGATGCAGGCCTGGACAAGGAAGGGCTGGCATCACTGGCCATCGCCCTCCAGCTATTGAAAAACAAAGGTTCGATAGTCGTCATCATCACCCACAACCCTTCCATGCACCGTTTTGCGGACGCGGTCTACGAACTCAGCAGCGGACGCCTGAAACGCATTGATGATGAAAACAGCCAAAAGCCGACAAAAGTTGTCGACTTCGTCAGAAAAGCATAGCGATATGACACAAACAACCCTACAGGACAGCCGCAACAGCCTGGCCGACATCCAGCAGGAAATACGCAAAGGGTATTTCCTGATTGTGGGCCTGTTGCTGCTGTTTTCAATCTTCGTCGGCATTGTCCCCATCAAGACAGCCGCCATTGCGCCAGGCCAGTTGATCGTGGAAGGCGAAAAGAAATCGGTGCAGCATCTGGAAGGC
The DNA here is from genome assembly GCF_035668035.1 of Candidatus Thiothrix phosphatis. NCBI lineage: Bacteria > Pseudomonadati > Pseudomonadota > Gammaproteobacteria > Thiotrichales > Thiotrichaceae > Thiothrix > Candidatus Thiothrix phosphatis. Next base: position 18,588 of record NZ_JAYMYJ010000029.1, read on the forward strand.
GGCATTATCCAGCAAATTCTGGTCAAGGAAGGCGATTTGGTCGAAGAAGGCCAAGTCCTGGCCAAACTGGATGAAACCCGCCTGCGCACCGAGGTCAACAGCCTGGAAACACAGCTTATCCTCTCCCAAGCCCGTAAAGCGCGTTGGCAAGCCCAGCTGGCTGGCAGCAAAACCCTGGAGTTTTCCCCCTGGCTACTGGAACGCCGCCATAACCCACAAGCGGCCAGCGCCATGGATGACCAGCAAAAACTCTATACAAACAGCCAGGAATTGTTCAAGGAACAGCAAAAATCCTTCCAGCTCCAGATTGCGCAGGCGCAGGAAAAAGCCCATGGCAGCCAGCAGCAATTACAGCAAAAAAAGCAGCAGCACCAGCAAATCAAACAGGAAATCCAGAACCAGCAAAACTTGCTTGCCAAAGGGCTGGTGACCCGCTCCCTGCTGCTTGACCTGGAAGAACGCTCTGGCGACGCAGCGATCAACGCCAGCGAACTGGGCAGTTCCGCCACCGTCTATCAACACCAGGCCGAGCAACTGAGCAGCGAACTGGCGAAACTTGAGCACAGCCACCTGACTGAAGCCGCCGAAAAACTGGACGAACTAGGGGAGCAAATCGCCACAGCGGAACAGACCCTGATCGCCCGGCAGCAACAGCTGGCCCGTGCCAGCATCCGCGCCCCCATCAGCGGCTACGTCGTGAATATGCAGGTCAATACGCAAGGCGGCGTGTTGGGGGCTGGCCAGACACTGATGGAAATCATCCCCAGCCAAGGCAGCATGGTCGTGGAGGCGCAGATTCTTCCCAAAGACCGTGACGTTGTCCAGATCGGCCAACCCGCTGAAATCCGTTTCTCGGCATTCAAACAGAATGCCGGGCTGCCTATCCAGGGCAAGGTCAAACTGATTTCGGCGGACATCATCAAACACCCCGAAGACCAGTCCCCCTATTACAAGACACTGATTGAACTGGATATGGCGGCTTCGCAGCTACCGGACAACATGACATTGCACCCCGGCATGCAGGCTGAAGTCATGATTGTCACCGGGGAAAAAACGCTGTTGAGTTATATCTCGTCGCCACTGACGGCCAGCTTCAACCGGGCCTTAACCGAAAACTAACCAACAATAACATAAGGAACCGTTATGCAAACGTCTGCCCAAGCTTCCATCGGCAACCCCGTTCCCCCGCAAACCAGAACTTCGGCGTCCCGCCCCCCTGTTTTTTCCAAGGAGCAGATTGCGCAGATCTGCCAGGCCAGCATGAAGCAAGCCCCAGCGCGGGTCAGCTTTCCCGGCGGACGTTCCCGCTCTTCCTGCCAAGTCACACTGGCGGATGGGCAGCGCATTATCCTAAGCAGGCGTGCTGACGCCCGCGCCCGCCAGGAAAGCGACATCCTCAATTTGCTGGGCAGCCATCAGGCCGCCGCGCCGCACCTGCTGGCGACCTATCAGGACGATGTGCTGATCCAGGAAGAAATCATCGGCCAGCGCCTGTCATTGCGCCTGCAACAGGCTGACGCGGCGGCCAGCTTCAGTTTGCTGGGCGGAGCCTTGGGCGCTCTGGCCAAAATCCAGCAGATTGCATCACAAGCCGGGCTGGACAACCAACTGGCGGTGCTGGGCAGCGATGAGGCGTGGCTCAAGACATTCCTCCGCCAGCCGTTCCTGATTGGCAACGCCCTGAAAATACCCGTATCACGCCGGTTGGATGTGCGCCAGCTCTATATCGTGCTGCAATGCCGGACGCCCCGCTTCGTCAAATGGGATTCCAGACCCGGCAACGCCATGGTCACGCCGCATAACCGGGTGGTCTGGTTTGACTGGGAGCATGCCGGAGCCAGAAACCGTCTGGACGATATGGCTTGGTTGCTGGGCGATGAATTCACGCCTGACAACCCACTGGTGGAAAGGGAACTGATCAAGCGTTTCCTGCCCCATTTTGCCGACGACCTGAATGGGCAAGAGGCCATGCGCTACCTGATGGCCTATGGAACCTTCCACCTGGTCGTGCGTTTGGGGTTGATCCTGAAAAACAAGGGCGACAACGATTGGTGGGACCCCACCTATTGTCTTGAACAGGACAAGATCGGCGTCACCTTGGAATGCGCCCAGCGTTTATGCAGTAAAGGTAGCCGTTGGGCGCAAACGGAGAGCCTTTTGCAGCCGCTGGCAGGCTGGTTTGAAAAAGTTTCCAAAGAACTGGAAACACTCTGACTGACTGGAGCCGCCTTCCCGCCGCACAACGGGACGGGAAGGCGTCAGATGCTTACACGTTCATGATCTTGATGGTCGGGAACTTGGTGCTGTAATCCTTGGCCTGCCGCGCCAAACGGGCGGCGGCTTTGCGGGCAATGTTCTTGTAGATTTGCGCCACCTTGCCATCCGGGTCAGCCACAACCGACGGATTGCCATTGTCGACCTGTTCACGGATTTTGATGTCCAATGGCAGGCCGCCGAGGTAATTCACACCATATTGTTCAGCCATGCGCTGGCCACCGCCTTCACCAAAAATGTGTTCCGCATGACCGCACTGGCTGCAAATGTGGATACTCATGTTTTCGACAACGCCGAGAATTGGCACCTCCACTTTTTCAAACATTTTCAGTCCCTTGCGCGCATCCAGCAAGGCAATGTCCTGCGGGGTGGTGACAATGATCGCGCCGGAAACCGGAATTTTCTGGGAAAGCGTCAGCTGGATGTCGCCAGTGCCCGGTGGCAGGTCGATCACCAGATAATCCAGGTCGCCCCAGTTGGTGTCGCCCAGCAACTGCTCCAGCGCCTGCGTCACCATCGGCCCGCGCCAGATCATCGGGGTATCCTCCTCAATCAGGAAACCGATCGACATGGCCTTGACGCCGTGGTTTTCCATCGGTTCCAGGCTCTTGCCGTCCTGGGAAACAGGCTGGCCGTAGATGCCCAGCATGCGCGGCTGGCTGGGGCCGTAAATATCGGCGTCCAACACGCCGACTTTCGCGCCATCAGCCACTAGAGCCAGCGCCAGGTTGACCGCAGTCGTGGATTTGCCAACCCCACCCTTGCCGGATGCGACAGCAATAATGTTTTTGATGCCATCCTTACGTTTGACGCTCTTTTGCACCGCATGGGCGGCCACCTGGGTTTCCACACTGACATCAGCGTCCGCCACGCCTGCCGCCGCCAGCGCCGCCTTGATTTCCGCCACCAGCTCGTCCCGGTATTCGCCCGCCGGATAGCCTTGCACGACGCGCACCGCCACCTTGCCGCCATCGACATGAATATCCTTGACCTGGTTCAGGGAAACGATGTCCTGATCCAGATAACGGTCCTTGATTCCTTTTAGTAGCGCTTCAACCTGTTCGCGTGCCATGTCCGCCATTCCTGTCTCCTCAATGAACGTGAAAATCTGCGCGGGATTCTACACGCATCCGCCAACAGACCCAAATAAGCACCCATTCAATGTGCAGGTGTTTGCCTGCCGCCAAATATTAATGCCGGAGTTCCTCTTGCGGCGATCCCAAAAACAATTGGCGATTGCGGAACATTGTGCTAGCCTGTACGGTATTAATCCGTATCAGGAGCAAAAATCATGTCAGCAGAAACCATTGAGCGGTTTGACATCCGCTTGCCTGCCAGCACCAAACAGATGCTGGCGAAAGCCGCCGAAATCAACGGCAGTACTCTGACAGCTCTGGTTATCGGAGCAGCCATGGACAAGGCGCGTGAAATCTTGCAGGCGCACCAGCTTTTTGTCCTGAATGAACGGGATTGGCAGGCGTTCGTCACCGCGCTGGAAAACCCGCCCGAACCCAATGAAGCCCTGTGCAAGGCATGGGCTGAATACCACGAGGCGGGGCTTGTTGAGTGAAAATCGAGGCGTTTGACCCCGCCCGGCATAACCGCTCAGGCTTTGCATCCGGCAATCCTAGGCTGGATGAATACCTGCAACGCTACCTTTCCCAAAGCGTAAAGAAAAGTATCGTGCAAGCCTATGTCGCGGTTGACGATGGCGGCAAGGTGCTAGGCTACTACACCCTGTCCGCCGCGCATATCCGGCATGACGAGTTGCCCGAGGAAGCAGCGAAGAAGTTTCCACGCTACCCCATCCCGGCGGCGCTGCTAGGGAGGATGGCGACCGACACGGCGGCTCGCGGGGCGAATTTGCATGTCGGCTCGAAACTGCTTGTCCACGCCATGAAACAAACCCTGAAAGCGACGGGTACGTTGGGTGTGGCTTGCATGGTGGTGGATGCGAAGCCGGAAGCGGTGGGGTTTTATCAGCGCTTTGGTTTTATGCCGCTCAAACAGAAGGATGGGTTGCGGTTGTATTTGCCGGTCGAGACTATCAGGAAGATGCAGCAGCTATTCGCTGCCTGAATCGAGCTTCAAGAATATTCCTTCAACCGTTCCATATCCTGCCTGTCTTTCAACAGCACACCCAGATAAGGCAGCTTGGTCAAATCGTCTTCAGCGGCAATCAAGGCTTTTTGCAATTTGCCTTCGGATGTTTCCGCCAGCATCGCCATTACCCGCAACCATGCCAGAAACTCCCCTGTAGCCGATTTCCTGCGTAAATGCTTTTCACGCAAATCCATGAAACGGTTAACGGCGAGGTCAATGAAACCCTGTGATAATTTCCCCTGAAAATCTTCCCTGTGCGCCTGAATGGCGCGTCTTAACAAGGCTTCGTTGAATTCAATATGGTGGAAAACGCAACGTCGCAGAAAAGCATCCGGCAAGCGCCGCTCGTTATTGGAGGTAATGAATACCAGAGGCCGGTGGCTGCTGTCTCCGCCAATTTTCAAATCATCCAGTTCCGGGACAGTGAATTCCATCTGGTCGAGTTCGTGCAGCAAGTCGTTCGGGAAATCGCGGGGAGCCTTGTCGATTTCGTCAATCAGGACAACGCGGGTGGTGGCGGATTCCAGCGCCTGCCATAACACACCCTTGCTGACGGCTTTCCACTTGATGGCGTTGGTGTCGGTCGGGGCATCCTTGGAGCCTGCTTCCCGGTAATACCGCACATGGTCGAAGCGGTACAGAACATCCTGCGCCGAACTGTTGGATTTGACATGAAACTCCAGAACCTCACCCAGCCCCAGCATTTGGGCGACATAATAGGCTGTCTGGGTTTTGCCGGTGCCGGTATCGCCCGTCAGCAACAGGGGTTCGCCAATCGCGATGGCGGTATGAATGGCTGTTTTCAGGGCTTCGTCAGGGTCAAAGCGGATGGCGTCCCTTCTCAGGTTGCGGCGGTGGGACTGGTTGCGCTGGCTCAACAACTCATGGCCGTTGCGTGCGTTGGGGTGATCCAGCAGGTCAAAGGGGTAACTCATGGGGTTCATCCTTATGCGAAGTCGAAGTCGTCGTCAGCACTCGCCTGAACGCTTTCGGGGGTAATCATGACGCTGTGTTCATACAGGTTGATCAGGCATTCCAGCGTGCGTTGGTAATGGCCGCCGGTCTTCCTTTCGATTTCGGCAACCTTGGCGTCCACTATTTGTGCTGGCACGGGCAACTTGAAGGTCTGAATAAAGTCGCGCATGTGATCCTGGGAAATGGGTTCCAACGACGGCAAGCGTCTGACCATCAATTGCTGGCTATTCAGCGGCTTCAGGTGTTTGTCGTACTGCTCTTCCAGCTTTTTCAGGTTATCCAGTTCATAGCCCAGGGTGATGACCGCAGGTATGCGTGCCTTGACCAGTTCCGGTGCGACGATCCGCTGCCACCAATCCAGGAAAAATTTGAAGTTGGCGGGCACAGCCCAGTCCTTGTCCGTGGGGCGGACAGTTTGCAGGCGCAGGTGGAACAATAGGCGATGGCTGCCTGCATGAAGCGAGACTTCTTTCAGAAAGCGCGGAATGGCTTCAATACTTTTGGGCGCGGCGTGATAAATGCAGCGGAAACCAGCCAATAGGCTAGCGCGGAAAACTTCATCGCGGCTTTCATCGGGAATGGCTATCGGCCAATTCATCTGACAGGTAATCAAATCCATGTTGTGGGGAACTTTGTGGGATACCCGCTCATGCAACAAATCCACCCCAACACTGGCGTTGCCATACCAGATACAGCACAGCGTATCGACACTGGCATTGAGGACGGCTTCCAGGTACTCGCCGATATAGCCGCTCTGGCTGACGCGATCCAGCTTGAGGGGCCAGTCTTTGTCCTGCCGGTTGAGGTGATGTAGGTTGGGTTTGCGTTGGCAGCGCCATTCGGTGTAATGGCGGGTCAGGATGGGCGTCGCCCAGGATAAATCACCCACATCCTCGGAACCGCTGGTGACGGTGCGGTGTAGTGCTTCATGGGGCGATAGGGCGTCCAGCAGCAGGTATTTCAGGACGCTCAAGCCTTGCCGTTGGGCGACCGATACCCACGCTTCGGTACGGTTGGCAATCACGGCGGCGCAACCATAGCCCAGTTGCAGACCTGCGCCCATCTTGCCGCCGCTGGCGCTCATGCAGGCATTGATGTAACACACCGCAGGCGAGCCGCCGACTGCGCGTTGCAAGGTTTCCCGCAAATGGATCAGGCTCATGGTTCCCGGATTGGCGGATGTCGCTGCTTCCAGCCGCAAGCGTGAACTCATGCCGTCGCCTTCGCCATGCCCGTAATAATACAGCACGTCAAAATGCTGGCGTTGCAGGATACGTTCCAGTTCTTGACGTGTATGCACAATCTTGAACAGGGTGGGGCTTTCATAGGAACGGATTTCAGCCGTCAGATCGTCTTTTAGCTGACGGATATGGGCGTCTGTTCCCGTCAGTCCTTGGCCGTCGAGTTCTGGCGGGCTGAACACCAGCAAGGCGGGGAGGCTGGGCATGTCAATCCGTTGCGTGTTGTAGTCCCGAGCCAGGGTTATTTGCCAGTCGGCGTAGCGCAGGAAACGGTTGTCGCTGTCCCGCGCCAGCATGTTCCACGGCAGGCGATGGATGTGTTCGCATGGGCTGATGATGCGCAGGTCGACGGCTTCCTGATCCAGTTCCCTACCTCCATACTTACCCAAGGTTGCTTGGTAGAGGAATACGCCAATGTCGTACATGCCAGCTTCATCAGCATATTGCCTGATGCTTTTTTCATTGAACTTGTCCAGCAGATCAAGAACAGCTTGTAACGTTTTGGATTCATTGAGAAGGTTGAACCGGCATTCCGGGCGTAAATCCGCCTCCTTCAAATTGACACGGCGGTTTTGCTGCGGGAACTCCAAAGCAAGATCGTAGAGACCCTTCACCGGTTTTGGAGTCAGCCAGCAATTCAGTTGCATGTGAAGGTTCCCCTGTTGCCCTGCATGATATATAAACACGTTTGATCACACTTTTATGGTTAATATTTAGCAGGTTTGCAGGTATGAGTAAAATGTATATTCGCGTGGCTGATGAGGAAGAAGCTACCTTAACGTCTTCCGGCACACTATCAGGGCGTGGTGGACGCAAGCTACCGCCCGGCATCAAGGAAATCGACAGCGCCGAGCTTGCCAGCAAAATGCAGGAACTGAGCCAGCAACTGAGCGAGGTCTTCAGCAAGGTTGAGACTGTGGGCAAGTTCAAGTTGAACAAGGTTGAACTGGGTATCGAGATCAGTGGTGAGGGTGGCATCAACCTGATTGCCAACGGCAAGGTTGGCGGCAAAGGCTCCATCAAACTGGTGTTTGAACCGGCTAAACCCTGATCAGCATCATGTCGCCATCCGCCTCCATCCCTGTTTTTCCGCTTGCTCCATTTCTACTGGGGTTGGGGGCGATAGATATTCATTTGACACTGGATGATGTGCGCCGTGTCCAGCAGGTATTGGAGACGGATACCTGCTGGACACATGCGCGGTTGCGGCAGGTGTTGATGTCATTGCTGGCGAAAAATGAGCAGCAGCGTGAAGGGTTTGAACGGCTGTACGGACAGTTTCAGCAAGCAGATGATGAACAAGCAGCTCACCAGCAAATAGAGATCACCAGCTTACAGCAGGATTTACAACGGCTAATCACCCAATATGGGTCGCAATGGGAACAGGCGCAGCAGAACATCAGTGGACAATTTGAGAGAGAGTCAACAGCAGCAAACAATTGGTTTCGGTGGGTATTTGTTACGTCTGCGATTCTTATTATTGGAATTCTTGTAATATTATTCTATTGGCCAGATGTTATTGGTTCAAATACCCCATCTGACTCGTCTAGCTCTTCTTCAAAAGAGGTAGCTGCTTTAACTGATTTTTCTGGAGCAGAAATTTCACAGAGGCCACCAGCTCTTCATCCTAAAAGTTCCAATTCATCATCAGCTTGGTGGTTGGCGGCGTTTCTATCTACTTTGTTCTCTTTGTTTTTATGGTGGTGGCTGAGAAAGTCACGGCAAATGCCGGGATTACCAACAGCATTACATTGGCAGCAGGATAGCAAGACATATTTTGATCCTGCATCAATAGGTATGCCGATGCCTTTTTGGTTAAGTGATGTGGTATTGGATGAATGTGCTGACAGCATTGGCTTTTCTTCGATTGAAACTGAAAGTTTCTTGCTGAATATACCGGCTACAATCAAAGCATCCGCACAGGCAGCGGGTTTGCCGGAAGTTCGAATGTTGCCGCAGCGCTTCCTATTTCATATTTTGGTATTGGTAGATGTTACCGCTTCGGAACAACACTGGTGTCCAATGGGTTATGAACTAGTTACTGGATTATGTCAGCGCGGTTTACCTGTAACTTTTGGTCGTATATATGGAAATTTACGTGAATTTCGTTCTGATGAGGGTGAGTTAATAGCATTAGAATCATTGTCAGAAGAACGTGGTCATTATATAACTTTGATTTTTGCTGATGCTCGAATGGTAGATTGGCAGAAGGATAAGCTGTTATTGGAAGAGCTGGCCTTGTGGCCTCAATTGGTGTGGTTAACTCTTCGTGAACAACGCTTTTGGAATGAACGTGAACTGTATTTAAAGACCGCTGGCATCCGTTTGTGGGCTGTTGAACCCACTAACTTGGCTGCAATTTTCCATGAGTTATCTGGAGAATGGGAGCAACCGCAGACCCCACAAGTTCCATACAAGCGATTTATTGGGCGAGGAGCAAATGAACCGTTGGCTAGGTATGTGCAAAGGTTGTTGGGGGATACACTGCCATTAGCACGTATCGTAGCGGTATTGCCGCCGCCTGTCAGTCCAGCATTGCTGGTGCGTTTGTTGTCTGAGTTTTTTCCACATTTGTCATTGAGCCGCCTGCAACGCCTGTATGCTTTGCCAAGAACTGAGATAGGAGCAGTAGGGTTGCATTGGCAGGTGGATGTGTTGCGTTTGCTGCGCGGGCAGTTTCACCAATGTTATCGTGGGGCAGAAAAGCAGAGGGTAAAAGAAAGGCTATTAGCTTGGTATCAATCAGGTAAACCGAATAATGATGGTAGCCTGTGTTACTTCATCTGGTATTGGTGCTACTTGCGCTTGTTGTTGGAGTTTGATCCCAAACAAACCATACCAAAAATGGAACAATTACAGCTCTCTGTTATGCCATTACAAGCACAGATTGAACGTGAGTTGCAGCAGGATGCTTTGCCATTTCCGTTGCCAGAACCATCTGATGAAGAAAACCGCAAGCGGCTGATGCGTATTAGTAAAGGCAAGGTTATCAATGAAAAAATGGTGTGGCCAGCCATGCACTCCTATAAAATGGTACTATTACTTAGCTTGGTGATTTCTATGAGTTGCATTCTGATGGCGGCAATGCGTTCATTGGATTTATTTGTAACGAAAAATAATTCTTCTCAGAATGCAAATAATTATAAGTATTATACTGTTCAGAAGGGAGATACTGTATTTCAGGTGATGAGAAATACTGGTGTTTATTGGAAAGATATTATTAGATTAAATAATTTAACTGCGCCCGATTATTTGATTAATCCTGGACAGAAATTGATTATTGGCTATAATGGCGCACCCAGTTACGGTGTTGTTGAAACTTCTGGTACGTCTACATATTATGATTACTCTGGCTACAATGGGGGGGACAGTATTGACTCTTCAAAGACACCTCCCGCCCCTGCTTCTTATTATGATTATTCTGCGACGAATTCCGGTGATGGTGTCTCATATCCTATTCAGGTACTCGCCTCTTCCAATCGCGGTAATGCCGACGCTATGGTAAGTCAGATGCAGTCTATGGGGTTCAATGCTGAGATCAAGATTGACCAGGGGAGCGGCTATTACAAGGTGCTTTTGCCCTTCAGTAGCGAACGCGCGGCGAAAGCCAACTTGAATCGTATCCGTTCTTCTGTGCCGGACGCATTCTACATCGCCGTCCGTTAATTTTTCTACCCAAGCCTCTGATCCTCTCCCACCAACATGCCCCAAGTTCAGAACGGTTGTCGCAAACCCTACATCCCTACCCCCTTGTCACAAACCCCACCAATAAACACCCTATAAAAACCTTGTCTATTCATTAACATAAGCCATTCCTAATGAACTGGCACACTCCCTGCATAATCCTAGCAAAGTCATTTCAGAGGAAATGCCATGGGATACCTGACTACCCACAAAATCACCAAACTGTTCCGCATCCGTGGCGGCGTGCATCCGGACGACTGCAAGACCCTGAGCGCCAGCCAGCCGATCGAAGACCTGCCAATGCCAGACCTGTTGCACATCCCGCTACAGCAGCATATCGGTGCGGCGGCGAAACCGGCGGTCAAGCGCGGCGACCGCGTGCTCAAGGGACAGTTGCTGGCCAATAGCCAGGGGATGATTTCCGCGCCCGTGCATGCGCCGACTTCCGGACGTATCGTCGGCGTCGGCCATTACCCGGCGCATCACGCTTCCGGCCTGTCGGTGCACACCATCACCCTGCAACCGGACGGCAAGGATGAATGGGTTGACCTCAACCCGGTGGCCGACCCGTTCGCGCTGGAGCCTGCCGAAATCGCCGCGCGCGTGGCTGCCGCCGGGATCGTCGGCATGGGCGGGGCAACCTTCCCTTCCGCCGTCAAGCTCAACCTGCGCAACCGCTACGCGTTGCACACGCTGGTGATCAATGGCGCGGAATGCGAACCCTACCTCACCTGCGACGACCGCCTGATGCGCGAACAAGCTGTTGAGACGATCGACGGCATCCGCATCATGGCTTACGCGCTGGGGGTGGAGAACATCGCCATCGGCATCGAAAACAACAAGCCGGAAGCCCAGGCCGCGATGCGCGCAGCCGCGAAAGATTTCCCCAACATCCAGGTGATCGGCCTACCGATGCGCTACCCGATGGGATCGGAAAAGCATCTGGTGCAAACCCTCACCGGGCTGGAAACGCCCGCGCGCGGCCTGACCGCCGACATCGGCATCGTAGTGCACAACCCGGCCACTGCGCTGGCGGTGCACGAAGCCTTGCGCGCAGGCAAACCGCTGATCTCCAGGGTAGTCACCGTTTCCGGCGGGGCGGTCAGCCAGCCGCGCAACCTGCGGGTGCTGCTGGGAACCAAGGTGCAGACCCTGATCGACCATTGTGGCGGCTTCCGCGAAGAGCCTGCCCGTTTGATCAGCGGCGGGCCGATGATGGGCAACCTGCTGCCCGACACCCGCGTACCGACCGTCAAAGGCGGCAACGGCGTCCTCGCCCTGACCGCGAAAGAGGTTTCCGAAAACCAGGAATCGCCCTGCATCCGCTGCGCCAGTTGCGTGCAAGCGTGCCCCTGCGGCCTGCTGCCGCTGGAAATGGCCGCCAACGCCCGCGCGGGCAATCTGGACGCTGTCACCAAGCTGGGGCTGCTGGATTGCATCGCCTGCGGCTCCTGTTCGTATGTGTGCCCGTCGCACATTCCGCTGGTGCAGTATTTCAACTACGCCAAGGGCGAACTGGCCAACCGTCAGCGCGCCAAGCACAAGCAGGACGAAACCAAACGCCTGATAGAGTTGCGCAACGCCCGGATGGAAGCCCTGGCGCGCGCCAAGAAAGAGGCGATGGAGCGCCGCAAGCGTGAAGCCGCCGCCAAGAAAGCCGCCGCAGCGAAGAAAGCGGAGGGAGCCAGCGCATGAGCAGCCCAATGATCAGCAGCCCGCATACCCATTCCGGCAAAAGCGTCCAGAACACCATGCTGTTGGTGATGCTGGCGCTGGCCCCGGCGACCTCCTTCGGCCTGTACCTGTTCGGCTGGCCCGCCATCAACCTGTTCCTGGTCACCATCCTCGGCTGTCTGCTGTTTGAAGCCATCAGCCTCAGGATCATGGGCAAGCCGGTTGGCAAATACCTGTTTGACGGTTCCGCCATCCTCACCGGCTGGTTGCTGGCGATGAGCCTGCCGCCGTCCGCGCCGTGGTGGATCGGCATACTCGGTGCTTTCCTGGCCATTGTGATTGGCAAGCAGGTGTTCGGCGGCATCGGCCAGAACCTGTTCAACCCGGCGATGGTGGCGCGGGTCGCCTTGCTGATTTCGTTCCCGCTGGAAATGACCACCTGGGCCCACCCTGCCCCGCTGTTTGGTGCACAAGCGCCGGATTTCATGCAAGGCTTGCAGATCACCTTCGGCGGTTGGGCGCCGGACGGGTTTAGCGGCGCGACCACGCTGGGGCATATCCGCACGGAAACCGGCCAGGGGCATGCGTTGTCCTCACTCACCGGCTTGGCCGACAGCTCCAGCATGGCAATAGGCTGGGTTGGCGGCAGCATGGGGGAAACCTCCGCATTGTTGCTGCTCGGCGGCGGCCTGTTCCTGCTGTGGAAACAGATCATCAGCTGGCGCATCCCGGTATCGCTGATCGGCACGCTGTTGCTGCTGGCGGTGGTCATGCACGCCATCCACCCGGAAAAATTCCCCGGCATCGAAGTGCATTTGCTGGCCGGTGCGACCTTGCTGGGCGCGTTCTTCATCGCCACTGACCTGGTGACTTCACCCGTGTCGCCCACCGGGCAACTGGTGTTCGGCGCGGGCTGCGGGCTGCTGGTGTACGTGATCCGCACCTGGGCGGGCTACCCGGAAGGCATGGCCTTCGCGGTATTGCTGATGAATGCCCTGACGCCGCTGATCGACCACTACATGCGTCCGCGCATTTACGGGCGTGACCGCAAGGGCGAGCCGCTCAACTACGTCAGCGAGGGAGGCAAGCCATGAGCGCCGATGCGACCGTCAAAACCGGCCTGGACAAATGGCTGGACAGGATTCCCTATCAGGCGGTGTTGCTGGGCGTTTGCGCCGCCATCGCCGCCGCCCTGTTGGTGGGGGTTGACAACGCCACCCGCGAACCGATCGCCCAACGCAAGATGGAAGACCTGCAAGCTTCCTTGGAACAGGTTGTCCCGCATGAATTGCACGACAACAATATGGTGGCCAAGCCGCTGCTGCTGAAAGACGCCAGCGGCAAGGACGTGAACGTCTACCAAGGCACCAAGGCAGGCAAGGTGACGGCGCTGGTCTGGGAAACGGTCGGCATCGGCTACGCTGGCGAAATCCGCACCATTATTGCCGTCGACCCGGAAGGCAAGATTCTCGGCACGCGCGTGCTTGCCCACAAGGAAACGCCAGGGCTGGGCGACAAGATTGAGGCGGCCAAATCCGACTGGATCAGCAAATTCACCGGCCTGTCGCTCGGCAATCCGCCAGAAGACCAGTGGAAAGTGAAAAAAGATGGCGGCCAGTTCGACCAGTTCAGCGGTGCCACCATCACCCCGCGCGGGGTGGTGAAAAGCATCCGTGAAGCCCTGCAATTTTTCGCGGCGCACAAGGCCGACATGCTGGAGGTGAAACCATGAGCAATGATTACGCCCGCATTGTGCGGGACGGCCTTTGGGACAACAACGTGGTGTTCGCCCAAGGGCTGGCGCTGTGCCCGACGCTGGCGGTCACCAGTTCCGCCACCAACGGCCTTGGCATGGGGCTGGCGACCACCGCTGTATTGGTGATCTCCAATTTGCTGGTGTCATCAGTGCGCCAGATCGTCAGCCCGGCGGTGCGGATTCCGGTCTACATCGTCCTGATCGCCACCCTGGTGACGCTGGTGGACATGTCGCTGAACGCCTGGGTGCATGAGCTGTACAAGGTGCTGGGCCTGTTCATCGCACTGATCGTGGTCAATTGCGCGATTCTGGGACGGGCGGAATCGTTCGCCTCCAAAAATTCGCCAGTCCCTTCCGTCGTTGATGGCCTGATGATGGGGCTTGGCTTCACCCTGGCGTTGATGGCACTGGGCGGGATACGCGAAATCCTGGGAACCGGCACGCTGTTTGCGGGCGCATCGCTGCTGTTGGGCAAGACGTTTTCCTTTATGGAGCTGACCGTCATTCCCGGTTACCGTGGCTTTTTGCTGATGATTTTACCGGCAGGCGGCTTTATGGCACTGGGCTTCCTGTTGGCTGGCAAGCGGATTCTGGATACCAAACTGGCGGCGCGGCGCGAGCGTAAAGCAGCCCTGCCGGATGCGGAACTGGCGGGAGGTGAAGCATGAATGTGGGCATCGCATACGCGGACAAATTCAGACAGACCTGGCTGAAACTGGAAGTGCCGGATGGCAGCACTGTCCAGGAAGCGATTGAACATTCCGGCATCCTCAAACAGTTTCCCGACGTGGATCTGGAAGCGCAAGCCGTAGGCATTTTCGGCAAGATCACTGATCTGGACGCCAAGGTCAAGGACGGTGACCGGGTGGAAATCTACCGCCCGATCACGGCAGACCCGGAAAAGGTCGAGCGGCGTGACCGGGACAATGACGGCGACGACGAGTGACTGCCGCACCGCAACATTAAGAATGCAGAAGTGATGATTTGGCTCAAGACGCCCTGGCATCAGGGCGCGCATGATGCTGATTTCTACAACATCCTATAAAGGAACTACCGTGAGCGAATCACCTAGCTTTATCAGCACAGGTTACGGCGTCATTGCGCTGCTGACCTTTCTGGCCGCCTATACGCTCGTCATCCTGGAAGAGCGCCTGCATATGCGCAAATCCAAGCCTGTCATCCTCGCCGCCGGGATCATCTGGGTGCTGGTGGCGTTGGCTTACGGCAGCGTCGGCAAGAGCGAACAGATGGCGGAAATCCTTGACCACAACCTGTTGGAATACGCGCAGTTGCTGCTGTTCCTGCTGGCGGCGATGACCTATATCAACACATTGGAAGAGCGCAATATTTTCGAGGCGTTGCGCGCTTGGTTGGTGTCGAAGGGGTTCTCGCTGTATTGGATTTTCTGGATCACCGGCATCCTGGCCTTTTTCATCTCTTCCGTAGCCGACAACCTGACCACGGCGTTGCTGATGTCAGCAGTGGTGATCGCCGTCGCGCCCGACCGTCCGCAATACTTGGCGATGTCTTGTGTCAACTTGGTGGTGGCGGCCAATGCGGGCGGTGCATTCTGCCCATTCGGCGACATCACCACGCTGATGGTGTGGCAATCCCACACCGTCCAGTTCTGGCAATTCTTCGACCTGTTCATCCCCGCCCTTGTCAACTGGTTCGTGCCAGCACTGATCATGTCGTTCTTCATCGACAAGGATCATCCGGCACCGCTGACCCAAACCGTGGAAATCAAACGCGGTGGGCTGGTGATCCTGGCGCTGTTCATCAGCACCATCGTCCTGGCGGTCACCTTCCACAACGCGCTGGACTTGCCGCCGGTGCTGGGCATGATGACTGGCCTGGGGCTGCTGAAAGTTTATGGCTGGTATCTGAAAATCACCGACCACATCCCCGAAAACGATACGGAGGAAGGGACTGTTGGCCGTTTCGATATCTTCACCCATTTGCAGCGGGCGGAGTGGGACACGCTGATGTTCTTCTACGGCGTCATCCTGTGCGTCGGCGGGTTGGGGGCGCTGGGCTATCTGGCGCTGGTTTCCAATGTGATCTACAGCGGGCTGGGGCCGGTGTGGGCGGGCATTCTGGTCGGCCTGATTTCCGCCATTGTTGACAACATCCCGGTCATGTTCGCCGTGTTGACCATGCACCCGGACATGAACCTCGACGGCTGGCTGCTGGTGACCATGACGGCGGGCGTGGGCGGTTCGCTGCTGTCCATCGGCTCGGCTGCCGGGGTGGCGCTGATGGGTCAGGCACGCGGCATTTACACCTTCAATTCCCACTTCAAATGGTCAGGTGCGATTTTGCTGGGCTATGCGGCCAGCATACTGGCGCACCTGTGGCTTAATGGTATGTAAAGGAGCAATAGGAAATGGCAAAACCCGAAAAACATGTGTTCGTTTGTACGCAGCAGCGCCCTCACAGCCACCCACGTGGCTCCTGCGGCGCTGACCACGACAGTTTTTCGCTGTTCGCCGCCCTGAGTATGGAACTGGACCAACGCGGCCTGTTCCAGAAGGTGCAGGTCACCTCCACCGGCTGCATGGGCCCCTGCAACAAAGGCCCCAGCGTGCTGGTGTATCCGGAAGGCGTGATGTACGCCAGCATGAAACCGTCTGACCTCCCCACGTTCATTGAGGAGCACCTGATCGGCGGCAAGCCGGTGGAAAGCCTGCTGATGCCGAAGTCGGACTGGGGCTAAAACATGAACGGGAGCTTGGCGGACAAAATCCGCGCCGTGGAACCTTTATCCACCGCCGTGTGTGCAGAATTAAACCGGCAAATCCTCAAACTCGGCTTTCCGGCAGAGCGCGCGAACGTGACGCTGGGCGAGCACATGCAATACAGCCTGCAACGCGACACCTTCTCGGGGCAGGATTCGCTGCTGGGGGTGTGGATGCACCCGACCAGCGGCTACAAGCTCGGTTCCTTGCTGATCCATCCAGATGGCAATTTCTTCGCCGAGTACGACGTGTTGCAGCCGCATCCCAGCAAGCGCAAATGGTTCGTGGAAGCCGTCACGGCCTGGGGCAAGGACGGCGACATCAAAGGCGACCCGCGCCTGCTGCCTGCGCTGGAGGACTGACATGGGTGTGGCCAGCTTTTTCCAGGAACGGGTGATTTTCGGCAAGAATATCCCCGCCCCGGTCAATGCGCTGTTGCAGGAAGCGGCAGGCAACACCGACAACTTTGCCCAGGCGGAAAAGCTGTTGTTGCAGGCGCAGGCGATAGACCCGCAGCAGTTGCCGGTCTATACCGCGCTGTACAAGCTGTATTTCTACAACGGCCATACCAGCAAGGCGGAAGACGCCGTTTTCCAGTCATTGCACCAGGCGGCCAAACAGGGAGGCTTCCACTACGACTGGACGGCGTTGGAAGCGCAAGCCGAATGGTCCGACCCCGATTCAGCGGGGCGGGCCTATCTTTACAGCCTCAAGGCGCTGGCTTTCATCCGTTTGCGGCAAGGTGACAACCAGGGGGCGCAAGACATCCTCGCCACCTTGCAGCGGCTGGATCCGGCTGATGTGGTCGGGGCGGATGTGATACGTGCATTGGCGGAGTCAATGGCGGAAGAATGGGGTAATGGATGAAACTGCAAATCGAACGGCAGCATGTCGAGGCGCTGGCCAGCGAATTTCCTGACCTGGGCAGCCTGCGTGAACAACTGAAATTCGGCAGCAAGGCCGAGCTGCCATTCCAGCAGCTTTCCGCCGACCAGCTGGGTTTCTTGCACAAGCTTTATGCCGCTGGCGGGGAAGCAATGCAGGGTCGGGCGGCGCAGATCGCCACCCTGCAACGCGCCGTCAACGATGACGGCAAGCGTTATCAGGAAGGTGAGCTGGAACGGCTGGTGCCGGACATGATCGAGTTCCTGGTGCGTGACGGCATCCGTGGCTGGCTGTTCAAGGCCAATACCTCCGGCAAGCCGATGGCTTATCTGGTGGCGCGGATTGATTACACGCCGCCGGGTGAGGAAGAAGCCGGGCGTGTGCTGCTGGATCTGAAAACCAATAGCATGGCGAAGATCGGCACGGCTACGCTGATGATCCGTGAGCGTGACATTATCGGCCAGAGCATTCCCGAAATGCTGGCGGCCAAGGGCTACTTCAAGGAAACGCCGGAACTGATGGCCGCTTACGACCAATCTGCTGCCCGCTATTTCGAATGGCGCGGTGAATACGGCAGGCAGTTTTCCGGGCGCGGCACTGGCATTGTGGCCGAAGACCCAACCGCTACCCACCGCAGCACCGACTGGTCACGCAAGAATGTGGTGGTGCTGTCTTCCGGCGGTGGCTGGGCGCGGCTGGTCAACGATGAAGAAATCATCAAGGATCGTGCGCTGACGCTGGATGCTTCCGGCGACATCGTGGGCAAGTATTTACGCAAGGCCGGGCGCAGCAACAATTACAGCAGCAAGGTGGAAAACGCGGCCGAATCCTTGCAAAGCGACATTCCACATGGCCTGTTTACCGAATTGCCGGTGCAGGGCTACGTCCTCATGTTCCACCTGGAGCTGCATCACCACCTGTGGGTGCATGTGGATGATATTGAGCCGTATGTCTACCAGCCGGAGCTCAAGGACAAGCTGATCCTGCCGCCAGAACAGACTGACCTGATCGACATCCTCACCGCCGAAATGGATGTGTTGATGGATGACATCGTGGAAGGCAAATCAGGCGGCACCACCGTGCTGTGCGCCGGGCCGCCGGGGGTGGGCAAGACGCTGACCGCCGAGGTCTATTCCGAGATCATCAAGCGGCCGTTGTACCGGGTGCATTCCGGCCAGTTGGGGCTGAATGTTTCGGAAATGGAAACTGCGCTGAAAAACACCCTGACCCGTGCACAGCGCTGGGGCGCGGTGATGCTGATCGACGAAGCCGATGTGTACATCAAGCGCCGCGACGACAATATCGCCGCCAATGCGGTGGTGGGTGTGTTCCTGCGGGTGCTGGAATATTTCAACGGCTTGCTGTTCCTCACCACCAACCGGGTGGATGACATTGATGAGGCGATTATTTCGCGCTGCATTGCGCTGATTAAATACCATCCGCCGGGTTTGGAAGACCGCCGCAAAATCTGGGAGGTGATGACCGAACAGTTTGGTTTGAAGGTGGAAACAAGCCTGATCGACGAGCTTTCCAACCTGTTCCCGGATGCCAGCGGGCGCGACATCAAAGGCTTGGCGAAACTGGTTGCCAAATACTGCCACCACAAGGCGGTTGCACCGACCCTGGAAGTGTTCCAACGGTGCAGCATGTTCCGTGGTCTGGAGCTGGCGCATGAGTGAAGCACACAAACTGGCGGTTGCCACCAAGGATGGCTTGGCCATCAGCGAACATTTCGGCCACGCCAAGGAATTCTGGATTTACGCCGTTACGCCTGATGAATGCACTTTTGTGGAAAAGCGCGAGGTCGAGCATTATTGCCTCGGCAACTCCTCCAGCAAGACGGCAATGGAGAAAATCCTCGTCACCATCAATGACTGCGAAGCGGTATTCGTTGCCAAGATCGGTGATGGCCCGACTGAAAAGCTGGCGGCGATTGGGGTGACGGCGGTTGCCGATTATGCCTGGGAAACGATCCCGGAATCGCTGATTGACTACGTACGCAACGCTGGGGCTGCATCGTGAATGCCGCCCATGTACAACGTTGGGTACAGGAACATCCGCTATCACCGATCCATGTTGATTGCGCGACTGCTGTCATGCTCAAAATCCTCGATGGCAAGTGCAAGATGGATGCTGAGGAAAAGATCGTGATGGCGCTGCTATATGACGAGGTGAAAGGCCATGCTGGCGAAATGCTGGGAGCGGATATTCATGCACTAATCACCACTGCCCGCGACACGCATGAAGATGATGAGATTCGGGAGTTTGTGTATGAAAAGCGCGTGCTGGCTGAAACGATGATTTCCCGCCCGGTGATGAAGGGGTTTAAGGCGATGATCCGGGCGGAGGGGCTGTTTGGATAGCAGGTGCAAGCAACCATTTCATGAAATCAATGTTCAAGCCATTAGCGGCAGCCACTGCGGTTCGGACAAGGGAATACCGCCACTAAACCGCCCAGAACTGCCAGAAAAAATAAAAGCCTTATAACTCATTGAATTATAAGGCTTTATTTGGTGGCGGCGGGAATTGAACCCGCGTTACTGACTTTAATTATTTTATATATTTCAGTATGTTGATTATTTTCAACTTAAAATGCTGTCATAATTGCTGTCATAACCTTCCGGCAAACACAGAAACCGCCCTATTTCCAGCTTCAGGGTCTGCATCATCTAGCCAGTCAGCATAAACCCGTAAAGTGGTGGTCAGATCAGAATGACCCAAATGGGCAGAAATCCATTTTATGTTTTCGCCAGCACTTATCATCATGCTTGCGAATGTGTGTCTTGTTTGGTACGGGTTACGGTAACGAACGCCAGCGCGTTTCAGGGTTGGAACCCATAGTGTTTTTCTAATGGGCTGATCTCCTGCCCATGGCCTTCCTGTCTGCGGATTATGAAACACAGAGCTACCGGCAAGGTACGTGAATTGCTTTTGATGAACAAGCGCCTCAAATGCAGGAAGTAGCAGCTTTATTGTGCGTTCTCCGGCCTTTGTCTTCGGTGACTCTGCAACTGTCGATGCCTGTGTGACTGCCCTGCTTATCTTTGCTGTTCTGCCAATCCAGTCAATATCATTCCACTCAAGACCAACCGCCTCACTAGTGCGAATTCCAGACCAAAACAGGAACTGCACAAGGTTCCTGCCCTGCCCTGACAACCTGCTAATAATCGCCGCTTGCTCATCCGCGCTGAATGGGTCTTTTTGCTTTCGCGGCCTTGGCGCTTCCTTGTTCCTGAATTTCCAGCCATCCAGGGGATTTACTTCAATCAATCCATCATCAACCGCATCTTGAAGCGCTGCGCGCAGTGGGGACAGTATATTACTGATCGTCTTGTTGCTTGCCCTGCTTACGCTTATCCATTCCCTTACCTTTGGCCTGCTGACCTGCTCAAGCGTGTTTTCACCCAATGCAGGGATAATTTGCCCTTCAAATATTTTGCGGTACCCGTCTATCGTGCTGCTGTGCAGTTCACGGCTTTTCATGTCCAGCCATGATCTCAAGTAATCTGCCAGCCTTGTGTTGTCTGGCGTTGGTGTGTCGCTGAATAGGTGCGCACGCTTCGATTCTGGGAATGTAACAGCATAGTCAAACGTGCCTTTCAGAATGGCATCCTCAATAGCCGCCTTGTGCAGCCTTGCCCTCTTCATGTTCTCTTTTGTTGGGGAAAGTTTTAGGCGTTCACGGCAACGGACGCCACGATACTGAAAGGTGATTTCTATTGATGTTGAAGAGGCTTTTTTAACCCCGCTTCCGTCTCTTGCCATGCTTGATTTCAGGTGAGTGGCGGCGGGCTATTGCCTTGCTTTTGTGCTCTGGTAGCCTTGCAGCCAGTTGAAGTATTGCGCTTCGCTTGAGTGTATGAGGATTTCACCCACTGTGCAAACGCTTCAGGGTCTGCGAATATGCGGCCATTTGGAGCCTTGAACCAGTGGACTCCTTCTTTCACTAGTCCACGCTTGATAAGTCCGTTGAAGGCGTCAGGGGTGACGCCAGTCATGTCTTCGAGTTTCGGCAGTAGTACGGGGAGCATTACACTCCCCACACCAAAAGCCCTGCATCCCTGCAATGCTGGTTAATACGTCCGTTATGCCCGGTAATTCGACGAAAACGATCAGCGTCCAATTTCCCTTGAGGGTGAACCGTCCTGATTTCGTAATCACACCCAAGGCGACGCCCGACGAATTGCAGGGTATCACGCAACAGTTCCGCTTCACGCAGCACTGACCCGACATTGACCGCAGTTCGCTGGATGACCGCAAGATTCTTCCCTGCCTTGTGCCACACAGACTTGGTGTTTGGCAGTTCGATAACGATGATTGCCCGCTTGTAGGTTTCCGTGATGTGCCAGATCGCACCGGCAAAGGTTGTTTCACGTATTTCCAGGAAACAACCGTTAACCCGGTCAAACACTGCAATCCCAGTGTGCTGACCAGCATCAAGACCAATTGCAACCGGGTATGCCGCTGATGTTGAGACAAGATCAAGCTGTTGCGTCATGTCCTGTACACCTCCGGCAACTGGCGCGGCATTGTTGGAATTCTCTGCTTGCTGCGTTTCTGCGGAATGTAGTCAATTGTTTTCTTGTCTATCACTGTCACGACAGCATCACCTTTCAGAACAAGTTGCAAACCGTGGTTAGGTACATTCACCTTCACGGTTGATTCCGTATTCTCAGCCAGTGACGCACCTGCCCGTGCTATTACGGCGATTTCACGGCGCATGGTGTCAAAATCGACGCCGTGCACACGCTCCATGTACCGAATCAGCGCATGATCGGTTACACGCATTTGTTACACCTCACTTACAGTGTTCAGCAGCGTTTCCAGATCGCTTGTCTCTTCTTCCAGCTTTCCAAGCTTGTCAGCAAGTCGTGCTGTAACGTACTTGCTGATTGCGCCCTTGCTGATGGCGTGTTTCTTTGCAACAGCCTCAACGCCTTCCTTGAATGTTTCAGCAGCATCCATTGCTGACTGTTTTAGGCTTGCCAGCTCATCGAGTGCATCTTTCAGTTGTTCGCTTGACATGTTCATTCCTCTTAGCTGTGAGATTAACGATTGATTACGCGCGCCATCGCTTCCAGTTCGATGACGTGCTTGATTGCGTTGTGCCGGGTAACTCCGTCTGTCATTTCGTCGTAAAGACGGCGGGCGTTTTCTGCCGCCCTGACTGTCGCCTGATTACGGGTGCAAAGACCCGTGAAAACTGAATCTTCCTTTTGGTGCGGGTTGTGCGGTTCGCTAGAGTTCTTCGCTGCTGTCACTAGCCGTTCAATGCTGTCCGCTCGCAAGTGATCTTCCGTGATTTTTACCCGCTTACATATTTTCATTGCTTCTGTTGACATTGCTTCTATCTCCCCTGACATTTTCTTAATTTGTTCATCGGTGAAAATCATTGTTTTAATCCAATTTGTTTAAAAGTTTACACGCTACGCAAAATATAACGCGCAATCTTGCTTGTTGTTCCGTACCTGTTTGGCACTGTAATGATATGTGTTGCTATTTCATGGCCTTCTGCGCGTAGTTCGTAAATCCTTGCGCCAAGTCTGCGTATTCCCAGGCACTCAACTGCAATATCCTGCGTGATAAATCCGTGTTGTTGCAGGTGGCTTAATACCGCCTTATTTTGAGGATACATATCCAATACTCGCTGGTCTGCTTCCAGAACAAAGCTCACTCCATGCAAGTGAAAGGCAGCAGTAAAGTTCAAGATCATCTTCATCTTCGCTGTTATCAATGAATTCCATCTTTATACCTCATTAGTTGTGTTGTTGAGTCTCTATAATCTATTATCGACAACATAATGTAAATCTTTTTTTTACATAAACGACAAGCGGCATCAATCAATAAAAAAGCCGGAGTTAAATCCGGCTGAATTTAGCGAATTGCTGCAACGGACTTCTTATTTCCCTCGCATCACAGCCCATGCAGCCCCAGTGAAAAACGGAATTGCGAGCCATGCAGCAGATAACACCCAGGCACCTACCACCTCAGCAGAGCCGTACATCAGATAGTAAATAACTTCCCATGCTGACGTAATAAAGCCAGACGGTGAAACCCCTCCGATCACGGATGCAATCACCATCAATACCGTCAGCAAAATCAGAAATGGCAACACAACAAACAGCCATAACCAGCGCAGAAAACGACCTGCCAAGTACCCAATCAAGCCAAAGCCACCACCAATTAAAATCATATCCATAACAACAATACCTCAATTCTTTCAGAAACTTGCACCTACTCCAGATGACGCCATTTTAACACCTTGCGCACCATCCTGTGATGATGTTTGCGCAATTTGACGGCCTTCTATGGCTCCAAGCATTGTTGCGGCTGATGCACTTGACCCGTACTTTGCTTTAAATGAATCCTCACCGCGTCGTGCAATTTCTGAAGTGTTTACCCCGTTCGCATCTTTGCTATCTTGGCCGTACCCGTACCACTTTATGGCATTACCAACCCCAAACTGTGATGCATGTAGGAATCCTGCCACCTTATGCGCTGGCGTCAAGTCGCTGATGATGCCAGCTTGACGACCAGCCATCAGGTTACGCTTTTGCCAACGGCGATATGCTTCCTTCTGGTGGCCTTCCGACTTCAGGAAGGATTCACGCCCACCGGCAATTGTCCAGTTTCCGGCATACTCCAAAAACTTGTTCCCAACAGGTTGCGCATCACACACCTGTTGCTTGATATATCCTGCGTCGCACAATGCAGGCGTACCCATTTGGAATCGACCAACATAACCGAGCTCATTGATGGCTTGCAGATCGCCTGTTCCACGCGATTCTGAAGCGGCCACCACGTCTTGAAAGTATTCCCACATGGGCGCTGTCGTTGTTACGCCTACAACCGTCATAGGGTCGTAATACTCACCGTCAGCATGCTGCAACCCAAGATGCAGATGCGCTCCCGTGCTCCTTCCGGTACTTCCTACCTCTCCTATTTTCTGCCCGGTTGAAACCGCATCTCCCTGCTCAACATACTGCTGACTCAAATGCAGATAAGACGATACCTCGCCATTTGCATGCTTGATCTTGATGTATTTTCCTGCTGCGTCGTCCTCGGCAACCGTGATAACAATCCCTTGCTGGATTGCAAGAACCTGAGTGCCTTCAGTGGCGGCGAAGTCAACCCCGTTATGCATCTTTCTAATTCCCAGCACCGGATGCACACGCATACCGAACCCGCTTGTTACACGCGGCTTCCCGGAGAGCGGGAAGATATACGATGTTTCCCCGCCAGCGTACTCAATACCCCAATTGATTGCCTTACGTGCAGTCCAGTTTTCCAAGTCTTTGACAGTTCCCGATGTCCATACGAATGGATGCAACGCATTCCCGCCGGATAGTGAAAGTTCATAATTGGCGTGTTCATGCAGGGTGTTGATTCCTGGATAGACAACGGCAAGAGCCGCAGCAAACGATAAAGCCCATCCAATGCCCTGTTTCGCATCTTCAGCAGCATCGCGCATTGCATCAAAACCATCCTTTTGCTGGCGTGACAACTCGGCAGTTTTCTTTTTCTGCTCCTGCAACTGGCGATTAATCCGTGCCATTTCGCGCAACAATTCCTTATGCGCATCAAGTTGTGCATTGCTTAAGGCCGCATCTGACATATTTTTTCTCCTGTCAGATGAATCTCAGGAATGAAAGCAGGTCTTCAAACTTGGCTACCCAAGCGTAGATTTCCTGCCCCCACTGCGATGATGCTCCTTGAAATGCGGCTGGAACTGCAAAACGCGCACACCAGACAACAGCAAGTGCAATGTATAGGCGATGCCAGTATTTAAAGTGGCGGATTGCGGCTTTCATTTGTTTTGCTTCCACACGTAACCGCTTGAGCAATTGCGCTGGCCTTTTTCAGTTGCATTCGCGTTGTTCCCTTGCCCGCACCACTCAAGCTCTGATGCATTCAGTGGGCGAACACGCAACCACCCATCAAAGCTGACACCGATAGCGCCATCTTTCGGATTTCCGTACTGCTGCGACCAACCTTCAGAAACGCCTTTTTGCGTAGCTGATGCCGCTGTAACTGCGGCTGACTTGACGCCTTGGGCAACACCAGCAGCAAAGCGACTGGCCTGATTGCCATTGAAATTAACATTACCGTTTGCAAGCGCAAGCACCACAAGACCAAGACCCATGACGCCTGCCATCTTGTTTCCAGACGCTGCGAGGCCGACACCGGAAGCACCTATAATCCCGGTCGTAATGATATTCACAGGAACGTTGCTTGAAACATCCAGAATAGGAACGCCGCCAGCAACTTGAGAAAGAATTGAAGCGCCAGCAGCCAGCGTAGCAATGCCGCCAACTCCAACGCTAAGAAGATTTGAATGCCCGCCAAATCCAGACATGACTTGATACCTCTTTGTGTTTTTTACTGTAATGTCTGGATTATGGCTAATTTGACATTTATTTGTAAATCTTTTTTTTACATAATCGACAAGCGGCTATCCACCTGCCCTACCGGCATCCTGGTGATAGCGCTTTTTAGATACCAGCTCCCACCACTCCTTTCCATACAGTTCATTTTTAAGTGGGGCAACTCCTCCAGTTTTATCTAGTATCGCCTTGGCTTCTTCCTGGCTGAAATGCCAGGAAGATTGTCGATCAATCCCCCAAGTATGCAGCCCTGCCATAAGTTATCCTGTCACTGCCTCCAAACTTTGCCACAAAACCGCCTTCACGAGGCAAACCGGCGGCATCGTCACTATCAAGTGTCACCCGGCTTGAAACCGCGTTTGCATGGCTGAATGCAATGATGTTCCCGGCATTCGCTTTCAGTTCGCCAGGAATCACTGACGTATCAGGCCGTTGCGTACTTACCAAACCAAGCGCCCCTGCTGCGCGGTGCCGTCTGTAGATCGCTGAAATGTCGGCAACAACCTGTTTTTTCAGTTCGCTAGTGCTGTAGGCGGCAACTTCATCAATGATGATTACCACCGGCCTTGCGTCATCGCCAATTCCTCCAACTTTCCTGTACTGCCAGATGTTCTTTGACCCTGCTTTTGACATGCGCAGCTTGCGGGCAATAAGGTTATGCGTGTGCAATTCGTCAAGTGATTGCCCAGTTGGTTCTTCGGTAAGGTCGCGCAGCAGTTGCGCCCCTTCTTCCAGGCTTGTGATGTACGCACCTCCGGACCGACCGCAATTCTCTGCAAACACCCCCATATTGTCGTTCGGGTCTAGGATGTAGAGGATGGGATTAAGACCGGCTTCCACCAGTGATTTGATATAGACCATTGTCCATTCTGTTTTCCCGCTCCCTGTACTGCCTGCGGTGATCGTGTGAGGATTGATGCGCAGATCGGCAGTTAGGTACTTACCGCGAATGTCACGGCCAATTATCACAACCGGTTCGCCTTTTCGGATTGCGGAATGGTCAAATGGAACTGACTCCCATTGCGCTTGTGGAAGCGGAAGAAGGTAGGCTGACGCCCCCGCCTCAAACACTGGGATAAAATGCACTTCATCCCGTTGCAGCCCATGCTTGATTGCGATTGCAGACAGTATTGAATTTCTTCCCAATGATTCAGGGTCATCATTCCTCACCACCAGAACGCGGTATTGATCTGCAAAACGCTGTTCTGCCACCAGTGATTCATCCCCCAGCTTTTTGCGAAGGACGCCGGTAGTATCCCAACAGACATCACCGCCCATGCTTGCGCCATCAACGGAAGGAGGCGCAAACAGCCAGCCGTTACGCTTTGAGCGTGTAGTTGCCATGTGCGCCATTCCAAGCACCGCCAATGATGACACCCCCGCCAAAATAGCTATTGTGTCGCTTGCGCCTATCATGCTGGCGGTTGCCCCAACACCAAGCACAGTGCCAAGCACGGCAGATGCAGGAAGCACGCCGCTTGTCATGGCTGCAACGGCCTCACTAATGCTCGGCATGATGCCAATGCGAGCCACATTCATGGCATCATCAATCTGTTTTTCTACTCTGTAATTCATGGCTATTATTCTCCATGTTCTATTTGTTGTGTTTTCGCTGGTTCAGACGGGAACTGTCCGGCCTGATTATTTGCTGGTTGATTTACACTGGCTGCAACTGCCAGAAGGCCAATAATTCCAGCACCCCACATCCAACCTTTTGCGCTTCCCCATTGCCCGGTTGTCATGTACGGGTCAACGTCGTTGCGCATTTGCGCGGCCTTGCGACGCGCCTGCATTTCCTTCCTTGCCAAGTCTTCATCCCTCTTGGCTGCATCCAGACGGCGGCGGGCTTCCTTGCCCTTATCGGTCTGTTCAAAGCGTTCGTGACGGGTAACGTTGCCGGTTTTGTCGATGGTGACGTAAGGCGATTGGGTGATACATCCAGCCAAATGGGCTACACCTACCTTACACGCCACACCCCCCGCCCGTACCCCCGTGGCTACTGCATGGGTTATACGCCGGGTATGACATCCAGCCGCTAGTTTTAGCTCGTCAATAATTGCAAAACGCAGGGTGTTCTCCTCTGTTTTTACGATTAAACCAACGTCCTGTAATAGCTGGCTTGCTTTTGTATTCACCTGCCTATCTGATAGTTTATCCATCAATGCGCGGATTTCAGACAGCGTTACAGGCTCACCAGGGACAAGCTCCAGGGCTACAGACTTCATGCCTGAGACATACGCCATGATCGCCGCCTGATCTGTCCCTGTAACCTCTAAAACAAGGCTTATAACCCGCTTTGCCTTTAGTAAATTAATTGCTTCTTCCCTTGCCTTGGCAATAATTACGGCTTGCTTTTTCGCCTTTTCCTCTTCCGCCTTCGCCGCCTTAATATATTCATTCTCAATATCATCTGTATAATTTTTAGGCGTAATAGACCCGTAATGGGGGCGTAACGGCTGATTTTGCCCATTTTGGCGGGTATCGGACACCTCCGAAACGACTTTTAGGGTTGGCTTGCTCATTACATTAATACCTCTATTATCCTGCGTTATTTCTGCTTGAAGCCTTCGATGCTAATCACCTTGTCACTTTCTGACAATTGGAAGCGCGGCGCGTCTTTCGGGTAAACGTAACGGGTTGAAGCGCCCTCCCCAGCTTTGATCAATGCTCCACATTTAACCGCCTTGTCACGCGCATTCTTGGCCTTGCGCTCCCCGCAATGTGCATACGCCATGATCGCCTGATTCGTGACTCCATTTGACTGGTCAGACGGAATAAGCTCTCCGATAATAGCCTTCAACGGGTCAATTGCCGTGTGATGCTTAATTTTTGCCGGGTCTGACATCGGGTCTGACATGGGTATGACGTTTTCAGACGCGGATTGGACGCTGTTACCACCTGTCAGACCCGATTTTTCAGAGCGGGTAGGACGGTAAAAGCTGGCAAGCAACAGCAGCACCGGGGCTACGACTTCATAAGCAGCCGACTGCACCCATCGCGTGATTGTCGCCTGTTTGCTTTCTATGATCGACTCAACTTTAGCCAGCACTGGAGCGGTAAAAACCTCTGCGGTTTCCTTTGCTGGCTGTGGTTCCGCTACCTGCAAAGCGGTCATCTGTTCCAGTAGCGCGGCATACTCTGACGGGTTTTTCTTCTTGCTGGTACTGCGCATTTCTTCCGTTACCTGTTCAAGCATTGCAAGGCGTTTTTCTTCCCGCGCTTGCCATGCCTTGCGGCTCTCTGCATTTTCCGTGTCAATACGCGCTTTTTCTGCATCCATTCGATCCTGATAATTTTCAAGCGCAATACGGTTAGATTCTTCGATTGTTTTATTTTTAATTTCTGCCTGTTCTGTTGCCTGCTTTGCGGCAATGGCTGCTGACGAAGAGTTGATGGCAAGGATGGAGGCGGCAGAAAAAACCACGGCAGCGGCAAGCCCAACGTCACGGGCTTTTACCGGCTTGCCTGAATCAAACGCGGTATGCCACCCTGCAAAGATCGTTGCAGAGATTCCGGCAGTCAGCAGCCATCCACCAGCAGAGCCGAAAGAAGCAATGGCGATGGGTGCGGCTTTCACTGCACCCGTGCCAGCCACTACAGCGGCGGCGGCAACCAGCGGGTAATAGATTGCCTTGCTCATGCAGCACCCCGCACGAACAGGCCGAAGGTGATCTTGTGGAATGACCACCACAGAAAGAAATCGAAAGGCGTGTTGTAACGGACGCCAGCCCACTTGTGGTAACTGGTATGCTCGGCATCGGTAAGCAATACGCCGTTCCATGCGGCACCAGCAAAGACCGGGAAAGACGCCACATTGAACAGGTGATGCGCTTCCAGCTTGCGAGTGTCACCACTCAATACAGACCGTGCGGCGCAGCGTCTCATGACAGCCTTGCGCCATTCTGCCTGAGCTTTCCTGTCACGCTTTCCTGTAAGTAAAATCTTGATGATGTTGAAAAACTGCATTGACTTGATACCTCGTTTTTTGGTTATTCATTAATAGTATCAAATGACAAATTATTGTAAATCTTTTTTTTACATAAACGACAAGTGGTTGAGCTACCGACTCAGGACATAAGCTACGGACACAAAAAAGCCCGGTACACGACGGCATACCGGGCTTGCCGCACAGGAAGAGGTATCAAGTCAAACCCGCGCAACGGGTGCATGATACATCAACAGATCACAAATTACTTGAAAAGTACCCATCTGCATGTCAGCTTATAAAGTAAAATTTACACACAAGACAACCGGTCTATAGGGCTAACATGAAACTGAAAAACTACACGATATTGCCGACAATGCTGGCTATCTCAATGCTTCATGGATGCGGAGAGCCGCGCATAGACTCAACATCTGACGACGCCTTTAAATCCTCGCTATCCAGCGTCAGGGCATCCATGACCGCAGATCAACAGAAAGAGCTTGATCATGAAATTACATCCATGATCATCGGCAGTGTAGGAGACTTGTTTTCACGCAATGACAGCCAGCAAAGCAAGTTTTCAGAATTAAAAACCCGCCTTGATGGCAAGACCGGGAAAGAAGCCCTGGAAGAGTTTAAACTGATGCGGATTGCTTCAATCGATAAAGAAAAATCAATAAAAGACAAAGAGATAACTGATCTAAAAAGGAAATCGTCAGAACTTGCACAGCGCATTGCGCAAGCCGCAAGCGCCAAGACAAGCCTAGAAAAATTCAAGGTCTTATCATCCAGTTTCTACTTCGATAAAAACAGCCTACTGCATGACGCGATCATTGAAGTAACTGTTAAAAACGACACGTCAACACCAGTTGCAACGGTATATTTCTCGTGCACACTATCGTCTCCAGGACGATCTGTTCCATGGGTATCTGATGATCTTGTCTATCAGATCCCTGGCGGTATTGAGCCGGGAGAGCAAGCTACTTGGAAGCTATCACCTAATATGTTCTCGCAATGGGGGAACGCTCCACGAGACAGGAATGACCTTGCCATTGCCATTACGCCATACCGTCTTGATGGCGGCGATGGAGCGGTGATACTAAATTCACTCCCAAGCAAATCCGACATTGATGAACTTGAGCGAGTGAAAGCCAGGATAACCGCCATTTCTCCTTAAACCCGCTCCCAATATTCACCGCACCTGCCGCACCTAAACAACCGCGTACCCTCCAGACTGACCCGGACAAACCGCCATTGGTGGCGGGTCAGCCTGCATAGCCACCAATTAACGGCAGTTGAAAGGCGACGCTTTACAATCTCCACCCTCACAAATCACGCCTTCCCTGCCACACATACACGACGCGCCCGGCAAGCTCAAGCTTGCTGGTCTTCATCTTCATGGCCTGGAACCTGTCATTGTCGTAGGTGATGTGAACAGAATCTCCATCAGGCTCATACTGTACCCGCGCAATGCTTAAGGCTCCTCCTTTTCCTTCAATCCCGTACAGGCCGTTTACGTGAGTTCTTCCAGCCCTGTCAATCACAACGAGATCGCCGCGATTGATCGTGGGCTGCATTTCTGTCGATTCCATCCTGTAGATTTCATAATCACCCCTTTCGGGGTTCACACCAAAGATTTCCGCCAGCCATTCCCCACGGCATAGCAGACTTTCATGCTTAAGTCTGTCTCCCTCTGTCATATCCCTATAGTCACCCTGTTTAAAAATTGGTATTACTACCTGACCCGGCGAAACATTCACCGCCCCCGGCCTGCCGTATTCTCCGTGTTGTAGCCACTGTGGATCGCAAGCAAGGAACTTTGCGGCAACGAATAAATATTTATTAGGCACTTTGTCACGCCGCGTCCAGCCGTAAATGCTCTGTCTATCAAGCCCAAGTTCGCGCGCTAAATCGGAGAAATTCAGCTTCATTTCATCAAGTCGGGTTTGCAGCCGATCTTTTAATGTTTCCACTACTTATACCTCATTTTGTGATTTTACTGTAAAAAAATTGTATTCGTAATTGCTTCCTTTGCGCTATGAATGTTTTTTGAGACAGGAATAAACTTTTGTTTTACTCATTGCCGATAAGTTATGTGTAATTATTGATCATTAATATCATTAAACTAATGTTTTACACTGTTTTATCGACTTTTTGGCGCATAATGAGTAAACTTTACATTTACATATAGGCGGTTTTATGTAACCATGGGATCATCAACAACAAATCACAGCGAGGTAAAAAAACATGAGCGAATTACAGAAAGCGTTCTTTCTGATCTCAGGAAAGCATGAGCAGCGAGGACAAAAGGCAGCCGTCGCCCGCGCAATGGGAATAACGCGGATGGCAGTTAACAACTGGTTCAGCCGGGGAATAGATGGGGCTGCGGCAGTGTCAATCTGGAAAGCATCAGGGCGGCGGATTGACTTGGTTCGGCTCGTTGAGGAAGGAGAGGAAATGAAGAGGAGAGCAGCATGAATGTTTTAGAGCAATCACTCGCATCAATCGCCGGATTTGAGCGTCGCGGATACAAGGCAAAGGCTGCTGAACGTCTTGGCGTGTCACCGTGCTCCATCTATAGGTGGCAACGGACAGGATTCTCTCCCAATACCGCAACAATCGTCTGGCTTGCAACCGACAAAACCGCCAACCTGCAAGAGCTTATCGAGTTCGGCGCAAGCTTGGGGGGGGGGTATTACAGGAAAGAAGTTGAAGATCATCAAAGCCATATCCGCTGGCGATTCACCTTACAAGATCGCCGCTGAATTAAGAACTGATGCAGCAAAAGTTATGCAGATCGCATTCTCACTAAAAGCCAATAAAGCAGCATAAAAAAACCCGGCATCATGGAGAATGCCGGGTGGAAAAGATTTATGAGTGTAACCACTAAACATTAAGCTGATCATTTCAATTCAACATCTAGAGGATAGAAAAAATAATACCACAAGATGTTGAAGTTATGTAAACAAAATTTGTTCATCTTGAAAAGGAAAGATTTATGATTCACCGATCAAAAAGGCAGCATGGATACACTGTTATAGATAATCAGGTATTCCGTGATAACTCCCTATCGTGGCAAGCAATGGGATTGCTTTGCTATGTGCTATCCAAGCCTGACAACTGGCGAATCCATGCAAAACAACTTATGAACGTCACAAAGGGTACAGCAAAGCACACAAAGCGCGATGGCGTATATGCAATCCTGACTGAACTTAAGGATGCCGGGTTTGTGTCAATGCGCCACACTGGGAACGATGGCTACGAATGGAGCGTTCATGATACTCCAGAAGAAAAACAGATGCCGGATACGGATAAGCCGGATACGGATAAGCCGGATACGGATAAGCCGGATACGGATAAGCCGGACGGTATAATAAATACTGAAAGACAAACAAGTACTGACTTAAAACAACCACTGACTGGTAGTAAGGTTGCAGCGCCAGAAAATCACGCGCAAATCGAACAGCATGAAGCGATGGCAAAACCGCAATCCGCGCCCAGCAAGCTGGGTGCACCCGGCTCGGTCTTGGTGGATGGTGAACAGGTTGAGGCGGAATGGATTCCAGCAAGCGATGGTTGGACGTTGCAGGAGATCAGCTCCGATGGCTATCCAGGCATGGCAGAACTTGAAGCAGATGAACACCGCCATCAACCAGGATGGCAAGAGCCGCGCAAGCATGAAAACCAACACAACCAACAAAACGCTTCA
Source organism: Candidatus Thiothrix phosphatis (assembly GCF_035668035.1). Classification (NCBI taxonomy): domain Bacteria; kingdom Pseudomonadati; phylum Pseudomonadota; class Gammaproteobacteria; order Thiotrichales; family Thiotrichaceae; genus Thiothrix; species Candidatus Thiothrix phosphatis. The sequence goes on from NZ_JAYMYJ010000029.1 coordinate 51,936, forward strand.
GAATTGCGTATAAACGATTTAAACAGCCAAGAGCTACCCTTGTATGGGTCAATGGCCGATAGCGCTGTCACAGCCAAAATAGATGGCAAAACGCGGCCTTTGCGCAAGGATGGAAAGCCCGTATCAGACGTGACGTGGCTGTTCATGGCCTACAACGCCGCATACCAGGACAAATACGGCATCCAAGCTCCAAGCAGCGCAAAGGCAAACCGGCAGTTGCAGCAGGTGATTGCCCGTATCGGACTTGAATCCGCCCTGGCAGTTGCCGCCATTTACCCCTACCACACTGGGGCATACTACAACCGCACAGGCCACGGCATTGCATCCATGCTGCAAGACTGCGAGAAGCTACGCATGGAAGCCCTGACAGGGCGGCGCGTTACTGGCATCAGTGCACAGCAGGATGAGGCCACTGGGCATAACCTTGACGTGATGCGCCGGGTATTGGAGCGGATTGATCTGCAGGCGGAAAAGGCGGCTTAGTTTGCCCATCGTGTAAACTTTTTAACTAAAAAATGAAAACTAATTGTCATGTGATTGTTATGAAAATTGATATTGTCGTTCCTGTATCAGGAGGAAAGGACTCTCAAGCATGTCTAAAGCTGGCTATTGAAAAGCATGGCTCGGACAAAGTGTTGGGTTTGTTTTGTGATACTCAGTTTGAGCATCCACTCACATATCAACACGTTGACAAAATGAAAGAGTTATATGGCGTTAACATTGAAAGGATTTGCCTTGGGTCTGTTCCAGATGTTGTGCGTAGATACAAGAGGTTCCCCGGTGGAGGTGCGCGTCACTGCACAAAAGAACTGAAGATAATCCCATCAAAACGCTGGTACGTTGATTTTGCGAAAAAGAATGGTGGTTTTGATGTGTGGTACGGGATGAGGGGTGGTGAATCTAACGCAAGAATGAAACGATATTCAGATAAAGTCAGCATGGAGCGTTATCCACCTAACGACGTTTTGGCCGACTATCCAAAGTCGTTGCATAAAAATGGAGTATGTTTCGTTCTTCCAATTCTGGATTGGAGCGAATCCAATGTGTTTGACTTTCTGGACGGTCATGAAAATCCGCTATATCGAATGGGGGAAAAGCGCGTTGGTTGCTTCCCGTGTCTAGCCGGTGGAGACGCATCTAAAGAGCATTCTTTCAACATGGACGAATTTGGTAGGCAGCAGCGTGAAGTTGTTAGGGTGCTTGAAGGCGAGTTAGGCCGTAGCATCTGGACAAGCAAAGGTGGGTGGCTGCGAAACGAAGCGCCACAACTGGACTTTGGCGGCTGCTCATTTTGCTCAATGTGACGCTTTGTATTCCGTTCGTCCGTAATGTAAAAAAAAGATTTACAAATATTTGTGTTTTTGCGATGATGTCCACATCA
>NZ_JAYMYJ010000029.1:53416-57034 GCF_035668035.1 Candidatus Thiothrix phosphatis
TGCCGACGTATTTTATGCTACTCCTAGCGTAGCTACATCGAATTACATGATTTTCGCAACTTGCACACACATTAAAATAGGCTGCCAATTCCATTCATTAAAAGACTGGTTGTCATTTAATGACAGGCGAATTGCCGAAATGGACGGCAAAAGAGCCTTAAAATTCTGGAAGCTTTGGAAGCCAATTTTACAAGAAATAGCAATCGAGCGTGGATGGTTGAATGCTGAGACTGAAGTTTCAGAAGTGCAGACAGAATCATGAGTCCAGATCAAAAAAAAGAACTGGCAGTACAGATAACTGCAACAGCCGAGGTTATGAGTTTGCGTTTATCGGAAAACGCATTGCTCATGATGGTTGAAGACTTAAGCGCGTATAGCCTTGATGCTGTTCGCGCTGCACTGAAAAGAACAAGGCGCGAATGCAAGCGCCTTACAATCGCGGATGTCATTGAGCGAATAAATGATGGTCGGCCTACGCCAGAGCAGGCGTGGGCTGGATTGCCAAGGTCTGAGCATGAAACTGCGCTGCTGACTGCTGAGATGATGTCAGGTTTGTCTGTGGCTGCACCGTTGATTGATGCTGGTGAGATGATTCAAGCGCGGATAGCATTCCTTGAGGTTTACCGGGCTGAATGCGCAAGAGCGCGGGCAGACATTACGCCTGTCAAATGGTCTGTTTCGCTAGGTTTTGACATCGAGCATAGGGAAAAGGTGCTGGCATTGGCTGTGCAGACAGGTAAGCTACAGCGTGAATATGCCATTAGCCTTCTTCCTCAGAGATCACCGACGAAAGCAGGCTGCGCACTGATAAGCACGGCAACGGCAATTGCTGATCAGCTGCCTATCATTGCGCAACAAGACGATGCACTAACATCGCCAGCTCTTGCATCGAAACAGGTCAATGAGTACCAGGAACAATGTAGACTCAACGCCGAACAAGCTGGGGCAATCCTTAAAGATGCTTTTTGGAGTGGCATTGAAAAAGGACGTGAAGATAAAAAGAAGGTGGCAGCATGAAAATGATAAATGACTGGTGGTTTGCAATATCAAAACGTCCAGAATTCCGCAGGCAGAAGACTGGAAAACACATTCAGCAAATCATTATTGCAGAGCAAGCCGGTGTTCACCTGAACACATTAAGGCGTGTACTGCAAACAGGAGATTGCCGTGTTGATACTCTTCAGGCATTGCTGAAGGCAACTGGCTTTGAATTGCGAATTATTGAAATCGAAACAGGGCAACCTGTTGAATTTTCCGCTATTGAGAATGAGGTTGGATTGCGCCATTCGTCTTCTTTGTGACCTATATGTAAAAAAAAGATTTACAACTTTTTGTTACAATGTATAATGAGCACATCAAGATCAAAAACAAAGAGGTATCAAAAATGATTAATTCAAATGTACATGACGAGATGGACGCACCATCATTCTGGATGAACCCAAAAGCTTTTTCTGAAAGCACTTTTGAAAAACTTGATGAAATGTATTTCGATGGTGATCTTGATGGAATGGATGCCGGTGATGTGTTTAGCGTTGCTGTTGAGATAGAAGCAGAACAAGAATAAACCTTCCTTTAAAAATTCCTTTAAGTCTTCCGGTTAAATTCTGGAAGACTTGCGGGAAAAGTTTAAAACAATGAAGCCAGGAGCAATTGAAATGAGTGAAGAAGTTAAAACAGGACTTAATGAATTAAAAGCGGCAATGGAAGCCGCGCAAAAGGACGCGCTTTGTATTTCCAGCACGTACTTGTCGCTTGATAACCTGAGCGCTGGAACTGTAATCAATGCATTCCACCTAGCTTATAAGTATGAAATGGAAGACAAGCTTGACGAAAAGACAGGCGCAATTGTTCCGACGCCGCGCCATACAGTCATGTTCCTTGCATTTGAAAATGGAACGTTCAAGATTTACGTTTCAAGTTCCAAAGTTCTGGCGGAAACTATCGGGTCTTTCGGAATCGAACCGCTTACCGCAATCCAGATCAAATATCTTGGACGAAAGGGAACAGCCAGCCGAAAGTATGGAGCATGGGAAGTTGGTATTTTGCCTGTAAACCTGTCTCAGTTTGAGCATCTTCTCCCGTCGCACTTCAAGCCGATAATGACTATGGCGAAAAACACAAAGTCCGCACAACTTGCGCAACTCATGGCGACAACATCAGAGGAGGATGCTCATGTTGCACTCACTCACCAGCCTGAGTGATAGCGCATCAGTTGGGGCGGGCTTACCGCCTTCACTGGCTACGCTTTCAGACCTAACAAATGTTTTTGCAATGCAGCCGGTATCGGTTGCGGAATCGCCAGAAATAAAATGGAAAAAACAGCGATGGGGGAAATTCAGTGCTTCAATGTTCGGAAAGCTGTTTGTTTCCGGGAGAGGAAAAGGTGAGGTGTTCGGAAAAACGGCTCATGACTACATTGAAAAGATCGCAGCCCAACGGATCACTAATTTCAATCTTGAGGATGAATTTACTACCGCATACATTGAAGCTGGCAAAGAGCGGGAAGCGGAGGCCATCCAGCGCTTTGCGGATAAAACCGGGCTGGAACTGTACATGACAGGCAATAGCCAGGAATTCATTGTTTCTGCTTGTGGTAATTATGGCTGCACACCTGATGGGCTGATTGGTATGGATGCCGGTATCGAGGCCAAAGCGCCAAAATACTCAACCCATGTGCGCTACCTGAGCCGCATCAAAACCGCAGATGATTTACTGCTGGAATGCCCTGATTACTACTGGCAGTGCATCGGCGGCATGGAATTGACTGGACGTGATGTGTGGCACTGGTTTTCGTTTCATCCAGAAATGATGGATGAGGAGCATAAGCTGCATATTGTTGAAATTCGCAGGGATGAAAAGGAAATCAAGCGCTTGAGAGATCGCCTTAGCATGGCGATTGAATGCCGTGATATTTTTTTGAGAGGCATAGAATGAGTGATTATTACAGAAACATTCAAAATTTCTTGATTTCCAGCCATGGCAAAGACATGGCTATTCAGGAAGGAACGAAAGCCGTAGTTGCCGCGATGAATAGCGAAAATCCAACAGAAGTAATTACGATGCAAATTTTAATGCTTTCAGCAACTTTGCGGGGAATTGAGGGAAGTGATTTCGCTAATGGTTTTCTTGGTGCTTGTATGGAATCAAAGGATGTCATTGTTCCAATTCTTGAAGGCGCTGCAATTCATTGATGAAACATCCTTTTGTCATAAAGTGTAAAAAAAAGATTTACACAATAAGTTAAAAAAGACATACTACACACATAGCACGACGCTACGCACACACAGCCAGCAGGAAGCTGGTGAGGATTCGGGGAGGTGGAAGAATCCAAAATGTTAAAGGTTAAGAAGTGGTGCGGTACACAGTCCTTTGCAGAGTGCTAAAACTTTAAATCACAAGAGGTTTTTACAATGGATGAAATCGCAAATCTGATGGAAGAAATTGAACTGATGCGTGAAGAGTTCTTCGCGGCGGATGACATGGAAACACGATTGGAAATTTCATTTGCTATTTCCGATCTTGAAGATCAGCTTTTAAAGGCGCGGATGCGTGAGACTGAAGGTGTGACCCCATGGGTGTTCATGGGTATTAGCAAATAAATAACCTTGTTCCTGCCCA
>NZ_JAYMYJ010000029.1:57134-93280 GCF_035668035.1 Candidatus Thiothrix phosphatis
GTGACCCCATGGGTGTTCATGGGTATTAGCAAATAAATAACCTTGTTCCTGCCCATTTTGGAGAGTGGGCAGGCGCAAGATGAACTTAGAAAGGAGATGTTAAAACAATATGGAGAACGTAAAGGAAATGATGCGGGCTGCTGATGTCGCAAAACGTATTGGAATTCAGACTGCAAAAGTATTTGAAATGGTTCGCTGTGGAGAATTCAATAATTTTGATGGACAGACTTTCACTGGGGCGCACCTGTGGAAGCGTGAAACTGTCAATCAGTGGATTGAGAAGCATCCTGAATGGATTACGCCAGTAAATGAACAAGACGTTTGCGCGGCTGACGTTTGCGCAATTCTCGGCATAAGCATGACTGCTATGTATCGCTGGATTGATGCTGGAAAACTTCCACAACCTGCACTTGTTCGCAGGGTTGATCAAGGCGGTAATTTTTACGGTGGCCTGATGAAAGTCTGGAAGCGAGAAGATGTGATTAATATCAGGAGTGGCGCAAATGCAAAGCAGTAAGCAGGTCGGCGGAACACACTATACAGGAGCAAGCATCCAGCCGTTTGACGTGATGCGCGAAAGCCTGACCCGTGAAGAGTGGCTGGGCTACCTGAAAGGCAACGTCATCAAGTACATGATGCGCCACCACAGGAAAGGCGGCGATGAAGACCTGAAGAAGGCGCACCACTACTCGGAGGTGTTGCAGGCTGAAATGCTCAATGATGGGTTTTGCGGTGAGATTATCGGCTTTGCAGGTGCGGAATTTCCTGAAAAGCCGGTGTATCGCTGCAACTCAGTTGATATGTGTCATGCCCGCGCTTGTGCAGGGTGTGAATTTTCGGTTTTGGTTGAGAAAAAAGAGGTATTGAAAGATGAAAACAGGACTTAATCAAGAATTGATTTTCGACGGCGAAAGCGCCAGAGACATCAAGACGGCAAAATCCATGATGTTGCCGGACATCACGGCCTTGACCTAGGCGGCGCAATCACGGAAAAGCTGCGCTACAACGCGAAACGGGCAGACCACAAGCCAGAAAACCGGGCGAAGGACGGCGGCAAGCGCTACTAATCAGATCAATTTCAAACCAAACACAAGCCGGGCACATCCCGGCCTTTCCGTTTTTATGTAAATCTTTGTTATACTGTATTTATACGATTAATTGTCATAACTGACGGTGTAGCAAATGGCAAAGCAGCTTAAAATTAGCACGGCAGGATTGAAGATGCTGATGAACATTGAGGGTGTTCGCGGCGAGGTTTACCGGGATTCATCCGGTATTCCGACTGTCGGCGTAGGTCATGTCCTTACGCAATCTGAGCGGTCAAGCGGGAAAATCTACCTAACAAATGGTGACGTTGTGGATTTCAGGAGTGGAATGAACCACGCCGAAATCATGAACCTGATGCTTGATGATGTATCACGTTTTGAAGATGCTGTAGAGCGTTCCGTGAAGGTTTCATTGGAGCAATACCAGTTTGACGCCCTTGTCTCCTTCGCATTCAATATTGGCGAACCTGCCTTTGAAAAATCAACACTGTTGAAACTCCTGAACAAGGGAGCGTATGAACAGGTTCCTGCTCAAATCCGCAGATGGAATAAAACAACCATCGGCGGTAGAAAGGTTGTCGTCAAGGGACTTGAGAACCGGCGTGATGCCGAAGTTTCAATGTGGGAAGGTCAAAACCCATCGGGAAACATTGATGGGCAGGAACAGCGCCCGGATGAATACACAACAACAGCCGACGGCGAAACACTACCAGTATGGAATGGAAGTGGTGATCTTGTTCCTATTGGAAGCGTTATTCAGCATGAGCAGGAAAACGCTAACACATCCACTCCAAACGATGAAATGACAGAGTTTTTGCGCTGGCGTGAAGACAGAGCAAACAGCAAGCCAACTGCACAAAGCAAGATTCTCGGAGCGGTAGGCGCGATGATTGCGAGCGCACTGCTTGCCCGATACGGGCTTGATCTTCCGCCAGGAACAGTTGAAGACGTATTGACGTGGATTGTCATTGGCGGCGGGTCACTGATCGCCTACTTCCGAAAATTCAAAACAATCAAGCCTAAATTGTCATGATCGGCCTGATGCTGCAAAGGTTCGGTCTGGCTCTTATCGCTGCTGGACTGCTGATTCAAACATCTGATGCAAGGGCGGATGTTGGCAATTCATGTGCAACTTACCTGTCAATAATGATCGCCTTCTCTGTCTTGGTGATCGCTGCAATGGCTGCATATACAGCGGCCATAACGTCTCGCCGTAAGATCAGGAAACAGCAACATGCTGACGGCTGAAGTATCGGCTGCAATAACAAGACAAAGAGGATATTCCACAATGCAGCCACAGAACGGCGGGGGCGGATGGGGCATTACTGGCTTCATTTTGAATTTGATTGGCGGCGTCATGCTCTTCTTTGAGCAGAACGCTGGGGCGTTTACTGTGCTGATGGGCTTGCTGGCATGGCTGACCGGCGTCATCTTCCAATACCGAAAAGACCGGCGCGAACAACGCGAACACGAGCACAGAATGAAGCTAGTAGAACTGAAAGAGGCGTTTAAGGATGGCTCGGAACGAATCAAAGCAGACGAAAACGACGCGGGATAAGGCGGCAAGCCTGATTGATTCAGCCTTGAATGCCTTACGCGAAATTGCCGAAAACCAGGAAGCGCCTGCAAGCGCCCGCGTGTCTGCCTGCAAGGAAATACTGGACAGGGCAGAGGGCAGGCCACGCCAGACGGTAGAGGCAACCGTTACCGACGAAACAGCGAAGAAATACGACTCCATAGCCAACCAGTTGCGGCTTGAATTGTTGGGCGCGGATGAATGAGGAAAACCGGGTATTTCTGCGGTCAAACTTCCCGGCATTTGTTCGGTATATATTCCAGTCAACCAAGGGGAAGGAATTCAAGTGGAATCACCACCACGGAGTTATAGCCAAGGCTTTGCTACGTGCGTTTGCTGGACTCGCTCCACGGCTGATTATCAATTTACCGCCACGGTATTCAAAAACACTGCTGGCGGTTGAGTGTTTCACATCGTGGGCGTTCGGTCACAATCCCGCATCTGAATTCCTGCACTCTTCATATTCTGCGGTGCTGGCTGCAAAAAACAGTTATTCAATACGCGCAATGATTCAGCATGACGCCTATCAGCAGGTTTTCCCGTATACGACGCTACAGGATGACAGTAAGGCGCGGCATTGGTGGAAGACAGGGCAAGGCGGAACGTTTTACGCCAGTGGTGCAGAAGGGACTATTACCGGGTTTGGGGCTGGCTCCACCAATCCTGTTGAGTTTCACGGAGCTTACATTTTGGACGATGTGCATAAAGCACTTGAAGCCAAACGCAGCGCAGTATCCCGCCAGACGGTAATTGACTGGTTTCAGGGTACGGTGGAAACACGCCTCAACTCCCAAGAAACCCCGATCATCCTTATCATGCAGCGACTGCATGAAGACGATTTGAGCGGGTGGCTGCTTGGCGGTGGTAACGGGGAAAAGTGGGAGCACGTCTACTTACCTGCAATCCAGCAAGACGGCACGGCGCTATGGCCTTACAAGCACAACATCGACGAATTGCACCGGATGCAGGCAAGCAAGCCTTACGACTTCGCAGGGCAATACATGCAGCGACCGGTCCCAATTGGCGGCGGAATGGTCAAAGAGTCATGGTTTACGAACCGCTTTACCCTGCTTCCACCACGGGTAATCAGGATGGTGCAAAGCTGGGATACTGGGCAGAAATCGAAAAAAGAACGGAATGACCCAAGTGTATGCACCACCTGGGCGGAATGCGCGGATGGTTATTACCTGCTGGACGTGTACCGCGCTTGGTTGGAATACCCAGCGCTGGAACGGGCAGTGCAGGATCGGGCCGCAAAGTGGAAGCCGCACATTATTCTTATCGAAGACAAAAGCAGCGGGCAAAGCCTGATTCAGCGGGCGAGAACTGGCGTACTTGGCAGACTTCCGGTTATCGCAATCCAGCCACAAGGCGACAAGATAGACCGACTTGAATCATGCACCGGCCTGATGGAATCCGGGCTTGTGCGCCTGCCTGAATCTGCTGAATGGGTGGCTGAATACCTCGCTGAACTGACTACATTCCCAATGGCCGCGCATGACGATCAGGTTGATAGCACCTCGCAGGCGCTCAACTGGATGCGCGAAAACTCCGGGCGGGTGTACGTGGCGGCTGGGCAGCGTAGGTACTGACCCGTTTTTTTGTTATGATCATGTAAACTTTTCATCGGTAAACTGTATGGCTTTCCTTGACTTCTTCAGGCTCAAATCAGCATCAAAACCACAGCCACCCGCACGGCAGCGGCCTGCTGCCGGGGCATTATCCGAGGATTATTCGGTAGATGGCGTGATTCGGTGGTTTGAGCGGTTTCAATATGTTGATGAAGCCCTGCTGAAAGCCGGGTTATCCATTGATGACCTTGAAAAGCTGCTGGATGATGATGAAATAGCATCATGCTGGGAAAAGCGCAGCCTTGCTGTAGAGCAGCGCCCGTGGGGGTTGTCTGACCCTGAATCAGAGGTTGCTATTTTCGTCTGGGAACAGTTGCAGCCACATTACACTGCGCTGGTAGGTGAGTTTATGCGGGCGGTGCTGTACGGCATGACCTGCCCACAGATCACATACAGACAGGACGGCGGAAAGTGGGTTATTGCCCACTACCAGCCACACCGGACAACGGCCTACGCCACGGACAACACCGGGGCTGTATACGTCCGCATCAACGGGCAGGAACACCGCGTAGACGCTCACCCTGACTTGAGGCTGAAATTCTTCCCGGTCATCCATCGGCGGACGGCTGGCAAACCGGCTGGAACTGCCCTGCTGTCATCCCTGTACTGGGTAGTCCTGCTCAGAACCCACACCTGGGAATTTTGGGCGCGATACCTGGAGCGGTTTGGTGCTCCTCTGCTGTTGGGTAAAGCTGCGCAAGGTATGACGGCAGACGGCACATCAACCGTTGATGCCATGGCGGCAATGCTTGCCAGTGCGGTTAATGCAGGGGTGGCAGTGGTCAGTAATGACGAAGACGTGACAGCCATCAGCAGTGCAGGAAATGGCGAATCATTCCGGGCAGCCCAACAGGCCATCAACGAACGCATCCAGCGGCGCATCTTGGGGCAAACACTCACCAGTGGAACGCAGGGCGTAGGCTCTCAGGCGCTGGGTGAGGTGCATAACGATGTGCGTAATGAGATTGTGGCGGCTGACGTTGCCATGATCAGGCCAGCACTACAGGCGGTCATCAATGCACTGGTTGAAATCAATTTCCCCGGAACGCAACCGCCTACGCTCACCATCGAAACCGGCGCAACGCTGGCGAAAGACCGGGCTGACCGTGATAAGGTTCTGTTTGATTCCGGCGTGCGGTTTTCGCGGGATTACTACATCAAGAATTACGAATTTGAGGATGAAGACATTGAGGAAGTCGGGGCAAGCCAAACGCAGGCAGTATTATCAGGTCATCAGAAAAGGCCGATGGAGCCAGTTACGCAACATGCAGGCGCAGGGTTCGCCCTTGCCGGAACCGAAGGCGACGCCGCAGACGAATGGCAGCAAGAATTAGACCGGATTGCAGATGAGGCTATCAGGCTGGCAGGAAGCCCTGTCAATTATGAAGAGTTGCGCGGCCTGATTGCCAAGGCGAAAAGTCCAGACGATTTGGCGGAACGGCTGTCGAACTGGTACGAATCAGTGCAGCCCGAACAGCAGTACACCGACGCGCTGGCGGCGCTGCTGTTTGCGGCTGATATTTTGGGTTATGAGCAAGCTGAAATTGGGGTGTTAGATGACAGAAATTAATGAACCCTGTATTGGGATGAATACTGCGAAGGCGAAAGCGCCAGCCATCCTGCACTTGTCTGGCGTAAGGTACGTCAGAGCCAACTCACTGCAAGATGGAAGTAAGCCAGAACTGCAAAAGCTGTACGGCGCTCTTGAGGAGTTGCGCTATTCAGGTAGTCATGATTTCACAGTTGATGCCGTAAACGACTTGCTGGATGAAATGCTGGCAACAACGGCAAGCCTTATTATCGATACCAGGAAAAGTGACTTCCAGGAAGCGAGGAATGCCGGGTGGAAGTAATAAAGCTGCTTTCCATTGCCGCTTGGCGGATGGTTGCCGGTATTGCGCGTTTTATCAACGGGTTTAGGATATTCTCATGATTACGCCATCAAACAACGCGCAAAACAATCCAGTCACAGCAATAGCGGCGATTACCGCCTTTCTGCTGGTATTCCTGCACCGGTTCGTGCTCTCATTCGGTACGGTCTTCGGAGCGCTTGCTGCATTCAGGATTGCCGGATTCTTGCCTGGGTTGTTTTCATGAGCCTACCCGACTTCAGTGCGCTTTTCGATAGCCTGCCAAAACGCAAAGTAAAGCTTCCACAGGACTATTACGACATTCGCGCAACGGCGGCGCGTGATCTTGCGTTTACAGTGTCGGGAATAAACCGGCTGGATGCGTTACAGGCGATACTCGACAGCCTGGACGCAAACACGCGGTCTGGTGGAACGTTTCGTGATTGGCAGCGAAAAGTTGAATCAGGCGACTTAATGCCTGGATTGCCGCAGCACCGGATAGAGCTTGTTTTCAGGATGCATAGCCAGACAGCTTACGCCCATGGCAAATGCAGAAACTTTGAGGAAAACAAGGCGTCAAGGCCGTATCTGATGTACTCGGCGGTTGGTGACAGCAGGACAAGACCGGCGCACTTAAAGATGGATGGCGTCATAAGGCCAGTAGGTGATGAGTGGTGGGCGAAGCATACGCCACCAAACGGATTTGGTTGCAGATGTTCAGTTATTAGCCTAACAGAAAAGCAGGCAAAGGCGCGCGGAGGAATAACGGAAAACCCGCCAGGCGGGCATGACCCTGGCTGGGGGTACTCGCCGTGCAGTGACCGCACGGCTGGTGAAGAAAGCTCACTTGATAGAAAGATCGAACAGTACCATCCGCTTTTCCGTGGATTGTTGAAAGGATTGATGACTGGGCTTGCGGCTATTCGGTCGTTGTTTGGTCGGAATCGGTAGTAGCCATTATCATGGTGGCACCGCCATGGAAGTAATCAGCAAGCTGTAATACTCGCTCTATGGCCTGCTCTTTTGTTTCTCCGTCATGGATTCTGTCATTCCATGTTTTTCGCCCGAACCGGGTTGATATGATCACTTTAAGTTTCATCTTTCATTGCCATGAAAAAGGCCGGAGTCACCCGGCCTTTTTTGTTCAGTTGTGTGTTGGCTTGTAATTCACGCAGCTTTTATCCTTTAAGCGAACATGGAATAAACAAGTTCGTTTTGTTTCTTCGATGGTAACGGGAATTTTACCTCCTATTATCATTCTACTGCCTTTTGTTGTTGTGCAGTTTTTGCATACTGCGCAATTTTGGGTGTTCATGTTTTTAACCTTTATTTAGGAACGCATGCGTATCTGCCTGCTGCTGTCTTTACACATTCAAGACTGATGCGGTCGCCAGTAATATCAGTCACTTCACAGTGGCCTGTAGATTCATTACATTCTGCATGTTTGATTTTGTCGTTTCCATAGAATTCAGAAACAACCCGCTTTGCTTCTGCTTGCATTCCTCCATCTTTTTCCCATGCACACGTATTCAGTGAAATTGCAGCCATTACAAGACCCATGACACCGGCTGAAAAATATTTAGTGAAAGTTTCCATTGTTGATACCTCTTTTTATATGTAGACGCCATCCTTGGCGTCAACTTTATTGATTTAGCAAGAACCTTTTACAGTGACTGTTGCGGCCTGATTTGGCATCGTGTCGCACGGATTTTCGTACATGGATGATTTATCGATGACGTATGTTACTCTTGCTGAAACGTAACCATTTTGTGCTTGGTGGATGTTTCCAACTTTGCAGACGTTAATTTCTGAAACAGGATGGTGCGTAATGGTGGAAAGTGCGCTTTCGATGCTAAGGTTTGAAATAGATTCAGTAGAGCAAGCTGCAAATGCTTTATCAGCGGAAGCCATAACTGCAAAACAGAACATTGAAGAAGCAAAAGTAGCAACGAATTTTTGATTTGAAGTGAACATGGTTTGATACCTCTTTTTTGTGATTGGTTTGTTTTTTCTGGCATCCTTGCCGTGTTCCGTCCTGATGTGCATAGTATGCTAAATAGCTTTTTTTATGTAAATCTTTTTTTTACATTATCTGACAAGAGGTGTTTATGAGTAAACGAGACAGTAAAGCAGCGCGGCAATTGTTTAATGTGGGGCAAGAGGTATTTACTTGGTTTAACTCTGGAAAGGTGCGCGTAGTAATAACAAGGCATCGAGTGATTGGGGTGGCAGCGAGCCATAGGCGCACGGCACGGTTTGAATTGCCCGCCTATCACGGAGAATCATGCTATGGCTATCGGGTTGAGCCTTCTTTTGGTTGTGGCGGATATATAGACCAAGCATGGTTCAGGGATTCCCAGGTTGGTGCGGCGAAGGCAGGAGGTGCCTGATACTATGTAAACTTTACATCAGATATTAATTGACATATCATTTACACAATTAATCAGTCCAGTAATGTCAGGGCGGGCGTGAAAAACTTCTCTCTCCAAGCATCTTTCAATCTCAAAGACAACTCCTCTGGTGGTGACGCTGGCTCGGGTAAAACTGAGTCAGCGATTTTTGAGGGCATTGCATACACGGGAGACGTAGTGACGCTGTATGGAGACAGCTATGTGTTTGACCTGTCAAGCACAACGGCAAATGCACCTATTGCCGCACTGGTTAATCATGACTCAAACCAGCGTGCTGGTGTAATCACGGCATCCGTGATTACCGATACATTGGCGATAAAGGGCAGTTTCCTTCCTAATGATCATGGGATGGCCGTTCAATCGGAAAGCAAGGCCGGTTTCCCGTGGCAGATGTCGGTCGGAATCTCAGCCCGCAGCGTTGAAAGGCTTGAGTCTGGCACAACCAGCGTTAACGGGCGCGTGATCAACGCACCGGCTTACATCTGCCGTAATTGCCGGATTAACGAAATATCGTTTGTCCCAGTAGGGGCGGATACCAACACAACGGCCAAGGCGCTTTCGGCGCAGCAGGTCAAACCAACAATGGAAGCAAACGCCATGAGCGAAGACGCAGCCAAATATCAGACGCAACTATCACAAGTGCAGGCAGAGCTTCAGGTGGCACAGGTCGCGCTCGCAGCGGAAAAGACAAAAGCCCGCGCAGCACAAATCAAGCAACTGGCAGACAATAGCAAGCTGGAACTGACGGCAGATCAAACAGCCGCATTATCAGGCCTTGATGATGCCCAGTTTGAGCAGATCAGTAGCCTGATTTCCAGTGTTGCGGCAGGCCATAAAGCGACATCAGCAAGCAGCCTGTTATCTCATGACATCAAGCCTGACGATGGAGGCAGCAGTAAACAAGAACTCAGCGCAGATAACATGCTGCTGAAATTGGCAAAGGGGGCGTAAACAATGCCAGTTATCGACACGCTTGGAAAGCGTCAATCTGACGTAATCCGCTACGAAGAACCTACCGCTCTTTACTCCCGCGACACAGCAACGGCAGGATCGGCTATTGCACTTGGTCAAATGCTGACGATTGCAAACGGCACGGCAACCGTCACACCGGCAGCAGGCACGCCAAACGCAGTAGCGATTTATGACGCAGCGAACGGCGAAAAGGTCACTGTCCTTGCCCGTCATGCCATCGTGAATGAATCCGGCCTTGTCTACCCTGTAGGCGCAACAGCAGAACAAAAGAATGCCATGAATGCAGCAATTGCAGAAGTCGGCATTCTGGTGAGGGTGTAAGCCATGTTTGAAAAGAATCCATTCAGCGCATTCAGTACGCGCGCCATCAGTCAGGCTATTGACTTGATGCCGATTCGGTACGGGTACATCACGCAATCTGGCCTGTTCCGTACCAAGGGGCTGACAAGCCGCGTTGCCGTGATCGAAGAGCGCGAAGGCGCTTTCAGAATTTCAACCAGTCAGCCAGTAGGCGCACCGGGTCAGGGCGTAGAGCGGTCAAGCCGCCGTGTTCGCACGTTCGCGGTTCCACACTTTCCGCATGATGATCACGTTTCGCCAGAAGATGTGAACGGGTTACGGGCATTCGGCGGAAACGCTCAAGAGGCCGTTGCCACCTACCTGAACGACCGCTTAGGTCAGCACAAAGTTAAGCACGAAATCACCCTGGAATACCTGATGATGGGGTCGCTGAAAGGCCAAGTGATTGATGGTGCTGGCGTTGTTGTTGCTGACTTGTGGCAGGAATACGGCGTAGCTCCACAAACAAAACCAATGGCGCTTGGCACTACAACAACAAAAGTGCGCACAAAGTGCGTTGAAGTCGCCCGAATGATTGAAGACGCATTACTGGGTGACACATCCAACGGCGTTGAAGTGCTGTGCAGTCCTGAATTCTTTGATGAACTAATTGAGCATCAATCCGTTCACGCGGCTTACACGGCCACCGCAGAAGCGCCAGCAATGCTCGGAGCCGACCTTCGCAAGGTTGGGTTCCGTTTCGGCGGAATCGTTTTCAAGGAATACCGTGCAGTCGCCCCTAATGCGGCAGGGCAGGCCACAAAGTTCATTGAAGCTGGCAAAGCCTACGCTTACCCGCTCGGCACGATGGATACTTTCAACCTGTACGCGGCACCCGCAGATTTCAATGAGTCTGTCGGCAAAATGGGGCAGCTCTACTACGCGAAAGTAGAAGAATCGCGCTTCAATCGCGGCTATGACATCCACTCACAATTCAACCCGCTGCCGGTAGTGCTCAGGCCAAAGGCGCTGGTTGAACTGTCCAGGTAACAACGCAGGGTTATAAAAATGCCTCAATATCTCGTATCACGTCACTACGTCAGCGATGGAAAAAATATCGTTGACGCCATCCAACTACTGTTTTCAGGAACCCAGGGAGAAATGGAGATTTTTAACCCTCCTGAATACCTGACAACAGTTGATGGAAACGACAAGCTTTCAGCGCAGGAAGTGCCAGGAAGTATTACAGAGTTTACAAGCGTCACTGTTTACGGACGGGAAACCGGCTATGTCAAGGTTCCTGTTTCGGTTTACTTGGTTGACGCAGCTAGTGCTCAGGAAGCCGCAGAAGCTGCTTCATTCAGCGCAACATCTGATCAATCGCATTTGTCGCAAAACGCAATTATGTGGGGCGACATCACAGTTTTTACTCAAAATACAGGTAATGAAGACATGCCAACTCAAACAGTAATCGACACCGCAGCAGTCAGCAATGCGCTGTCTAATGGCCTTACACTTGATTCCATGGCGGCAGTTGTAACCGCACTGGCAACCGCAGCAAATAATGCTGACGTTGCAAACAAAACTGAATTGCAAAACATGATCACTGCTTTGCAGCCACAGATTGATGCTGCGATGGCGGCGGCTGATAAGCTCGAAAATTATGAACTTGGTCAAGTCGAAGCAATTTTGCAAGAACTTGTATCCAGTGACGGATTCCAGACCCTGTTGCAAACCGCCACAGTTACTGTAGACGGCGAAGCAATGACACTGGAATCTGTGCTTGCTTCCCTGCTGGAAGCTCCAAAAGTTGCAAGCTGGGATTTCCAGCGCGATACGCACGGCAACATTTCCGGCGTCCTGGCAAATCTGACTGACGGCAGCATTGCCAATATGTCTGTTGATAAAGTAACAGTTGACAGTGGCCTTCCTACTGAATTCGACCGCTACACATTCAGCCAATCAGATTGGGCTGGAAAAGGCTTCGCAGCCCAATTTGAAATCGACCTGATTTCCCGCGACATCGACTTTGGTGGTCTGTTCGGCCTTGGTGCCATGGGATTTGGCGTTGACATCAAAAAACAGGGAAACTTGCTGTTTGACATCACCGGAGCGGCGGCAGGCGATGCGCCAGAAGTGACCGTTCCCGACGCTAACAATGACGGCGTAATCGGTAACACCAGTGGTGGTGGCAGTTACGCCGTTTAATCAAGAAAGTATCAACCATTCCCCGGAGCAATCCGGGGAAATCCAGCGACATGAAAATACAGACACAACAACTCGGACGTATTGCTTTTGATGCCGATTTTATAAGCCAGAAACCAGAGCAGGTTGCAGATTTTTTTTCAGCCATCCGGTTTTTGCCTTATAGGATTGAGCCGATTATTCAAAACGGAACGGTTGACTATATGGGGTATTCATCCGCATTCGCCGAAGTGTCGACCGGTAGCCTGATACCTAGATACACAGCAAACATTGAGCACTGCACCGTTGAGAAAGAAGGGCTGAATTTCACAAAGGTTGTATCCGCGCATGGCTGAACAAGTTATTGACACATCGGCAGTTGCGGCAGCGCTAGAAGGTGATGCGGACACACTGCAACTGCGCGATGCAATTCTGACGCTTGCAGGGGCAATGCAGGGAAGTTACAACCAACTCGCCGTGCAGCTTGCCGACATGCAGGCATTGATTCCAGGTGAGGATGGCATTGCAGGGGTTATCCGGGAAATAGAAACGGCGCTCGGATTGCGCGATGAATCAGCAAGCTCCATTAGCTACTGTACGCCTGTTGGTATGGGTAGATATGGATACGCAGAACTTGCTCAACGCTCTGTGAATGTCGATGAAGCGATGGCAAACCCGGACAGCTTGCGCAGGTACACGACAGGCGCAGATGTGTCAGATATGCCTGATTCCGAACAACAGCAAGTTATCCGTGCGTATTGGAGCATTGCGCAGGCGCTTGGTGAGGCAACGCGGGAAATAGATCAGTACCTTTCTGCCATCACAATGACGCCATTGTCATCGCCGCCGCCGCACATAAGGGATATGTGTTGCAGGATTGCCCGATACCGGTTGGCGCGTTACGAACACGGCAGCACAGATGAGAGCCGGGTATACCGGGATTACAAGCAGGACATCGAATATCTGTCTAATGTTGCAACAGGAAAACTCCCATTGCCTGGGATAGATACCTCAGCGGCCAAACCAGCCGCTTTCCGTGGATACGCAGTAATTGCGCCCACGGCTATTTATAACGGGGTGGCGCGTGGCTGAAATCCGCGTCACATTGCCACGCATACCCGGAGCCAGTAGATCAATGACGCGCAGAATCCTACAGGAAGGCGCGGAAGCCATGATAAATACTGCTCGCATTTCATTTGTCGATGCAAAGACGCCTGAAGGCGAGAAGTGGCCGACACTCTCTGAAGTTACAAAGAAGCGGCGCGGTTCTGGAGCAAAAACTCTGCGCGACACCGGCAGATTGATGAATAGCTTGCAGTCGCAAACTAACGGAGAAGTCGTAACGATTGGCAGCAACTTGATATACAGCAATATCCATAACTACGGAGGGATGGCGGGACATGGAAGGAAAGTGAGAATTCCTCAGCGCCGTTTCTTGCCAGACCCGCGAAATCTTCCGCTCAGTCTGAGTGATGAGCTTAACGAGATAACCATCAAAAACCTCAAAAAATGGTGGTTGTTTTGGTAGCTAAAATAGCAGGCATTGAAGAAGCCATTGTTGAGGCGCTAAAAATGGAATTGACGATAGCCCATGTTGAGGCATTTCCAGACCAGCCGCGTGATTACAACCTCATGCACAATAAAGGAGCTGTGCTGGTTGCATACAAGGGGCGTGAAAAAGAGCTTGTCTCTGATTGCGGGCTTGGTTGCAGTAATTATGAATTTGTTGTGTCGTTTTTATTTCGTAACCTGCGGGTGCGTGAAGGACATGCTGGTATTTATGAGGCGCTTGAACTCGCTGAAGATGCATTGAACGGTATCGCAGAATTACAGAATGAGCGTTTTGTTAATTTCGACAACGGTGTTTGGGAATATTCCCAGCTCTACATGGTAAATAAAATAGGGTAACAGCTATGGCGATTTTGAAACTATCAGAAAAGAACAAGGTTCTGCATTTCCAGAAGGAAACAACCGAGGGTACTGCTATAGCCCAAACTGTATCAAGTGTTCTTTTGACGAAAGGTCTTTCAGCGGAAATCGGAAATGGAGACTCTCAGGTTGATGAATATGATGGCGTTTCAAGTCGTGATGCCCCAGTATCATCCGGGAATCTTCGCAATGCATTTAGTTTTGACCTGCCCGTAACTCTTTCAGGCACGGCTGGAACTGCTCCTGCATTTGGCGGACTGTTACAGGCATGCGGATTTAAAGAAACTGTTACAGCCGGTTCAAAGGTTGCTTACACGCCAGAAGCATTGGCATCCATCAAAAGCGGTTCGGTTTTGATGAGGCGAGACACGGGGACTGGCTATGATCTGTGGTACGAAACAAAAGGCGCTAAAGGCGTTCTCGGTCTTGAGGTTAAAGCAGGACAGAGGCCAACATTCAAGGTAAAACTGACTGGTGACTATCTTGAACCAAGACGCTATCAAAACACGTCTGTCGCAGCCACCAACTACGGCACACAGAAAACGTATGTGTGTGATACTGCAACCCCATCTAGCGTTGTACTTGCCAAGTTAAACGGAAACGACTTGTGCCTGGATTCGCTCTCAATCCCTAATCTATCTGGCCTTGACCTGCAATATTACGCCTCCATGTGCAGCGGTTTTACAGTGGCAAATCCGGCCACGCCAGAGGCAACAATAACCGGCGTAATGCCAGACTGGCAGGGGACTGGCGCATGGAATCCTTACCAGTACGCCAGGACTGACGGAGCCGTAAAGCGTTTTGTTTTTGAAATGGTTATCGGGTCAGTTGCAGGGCGAATCATTCGACTTGTGTGTGACGAGGTGCAGCCAGTCAGCGCAAAAGACGCCAGCTTAAACGGCGGCGTTCTCGGCTATGAAATGGGCTTGCGCTTCCTGTCTCCGATAACAATCGAATTCTCATAATAATTTTCTGAGGCGTAACCACGGGCGTGATGATTCAGCAGCGCCGGACTGTGAATCTGTGGTATCCGGCATACTTCATCAACCACTCAGGTATTTTCAATGGCAATTGTACTTAAAGGCTCACAGCCAGAAATCAAAATAAAATTAACCGCTACTATGCCGGATTGCTCTGATTCATTCACGGCAGTTTACAAGCGCGGAACGAAAGATGATTTGAAGATAGAATTTGAAAAGGCCAATGCTGGAAAGCTAAAAGATGAAGAGTTTCTTAAAAAATGGCTGATTCGCGTTGAAGACTTGATTGATGCGGAAACAGGAGAGTATGGGAAATATGATGCTGATGAAATACTACCTGTAATGATTCCGCATGTCCCATACATGAAGGCGCTAGTAAAAGGCGCATGGACTGCAATTGGAAACTACGCAGAACACGAAAACCAGCGCTTGGGAAACTAATAGATTCGGGTTATCTTTGGGCTGGAGGCGGTGACGCGAATGTTGTCGACTTTGAGATAATCCGCGAATTGAGAGAACTTGGCCTGCATGAACAAGCTGATGCGCTATCAGGGGAATCGCAACAAAACATTCATCATGTTTGGCCTGAAAACTGGCAAGCCTGGGAGTGCTTTTACGTGTTATCTGATCAATGGATTATCGCACCGATGGGTGGAGTAATCGGATTGAATGGAGTGGCTATTATGCAATATCTAGGCATGTCAGGGGTGGTAGGCAATGACGCCATGAATATTTATTCTGACGTGCGTCTAATTGCATCTGGCGCAATCAAAGCATGGCGTGAAAATGCAAAGGCTTAATGGATGTCAGGCTCAAACCTAATAATAAAACTTAAGCTCTTGCTTGAAAGCGATGAGCTACAAAGAGGGCTTGATTCAGGAAAAACAGCGCTTAAACAATTTGCCGCCGCCGCCGCATCAGCCGGGACGGCATTAGGCGCTGTAGAAGCAACAACAAGCCTGCTTGAACTGAACAGAGAGCTAAACATACTCTCTCAATCCATGAACATAACCCGCGATGCGCTGCAAACGTGGCAAATCGCAGGACAGTCTGTTGGGATTGAAGCAGACAAGATGTCCGACATCTTCAAAGACGTAAACGACAAGCTAGGTGACTTTGCAAGCACTGGCGGAGGCGAAGCCGTTGACCTGATCAAACGCCTAAAACTCAACATCAATGACCTGATCGCAATGTCGCCGGATCAGGCTTTGCTTGCCATTGCTGACGCGATGGAAAAGACAAAGGACATGTCTACAGCAGAGAAAACATTCCTGCTGGAATCACTTGCTGATGATGCCAGTCGACTGTTGCCACTGCTTGAAGATGGGGCGGCAAAGCTGGATGCAATCAAGGAACGGGCAAGCACCAATCTTGTCATCATCACCGACGAACAGAAAGCCATTCTTGACGAAGCAAACGCCAAAATGGCCGAAATTGGCACGAGCCTAGATGGCCTGTCACATCAAGCCGGGACAGCCGGGGCGATGCTGATTAATGCGTTCGGTGATTCATTCGCTGATGCAATTGATCAGTCTGCGTTGCTCATGCAGGATTTGCCTGATATTGCGGCTCAAACAATGGATGATGTTGCCGCATCATGGGCGTATGGGGCGCAGGACGCAGGTGAAGAACTGGCAGCGATTGCCGAATTCAGTGAAATATACTTCGGGTATGTCGGGCAATATGCCATGCAGGCGCTTGATGTTACGCGCATGGCGTTTACATACATGCCTGTGTACGCAAAGGCTGGATATGACACTGCTGTTGCGTATTCTGAAATGTACTTGCATTCAAGCTCTGCAATGTGGGAAGACTTCAGGGCAGCTTCAAATTTTGCGTTCGCCGCACTCTTGCAGTATGCAAAAGCTGGGTTTGTCGGGATGGCGAGCGCAGGCAGTGCGGCAGTTGCATTCCTGATTGACAAGCTGGCGACATTCGCGCAATCCGCAGCAGCTACATTTTCCGCAATGTCTGATGTACCTGGATTTGACGCAATGGCTAACGGAGCCGCATCCGTAGCTGGCAAACTGGCAGGAATGGCAGATTCAGCCCGCAATGCTGGCGGCGCTGTTGCGGATGCGTTTGATGGTGCAATTGCCAATCTGAAAGCGTCAGGAGAAGCAGCGCAGCAGTCTGCTGCAATGCACCGGCAGCTTGCTATTGAAGCCCGCGACACCGGGCAGGCGGCAATTGAAGCTGCTGGCAAATTCATTACTCAAAAAGAAGCACAACGAGCCATCAATGCACAGATCAGGGAAGAAAACCAGGAGTTGGGCGGGCTTGCCAATGGCCTAAAAACATCAGGCGATGCGGCGAAAAAATTCCACGTCAATCAGGACGCAGTGAACAAGGCGCTCAATGGAGGAGCCAGCGGCGCGAAGGCTGCGAAAGCTGCAAAATCTGAACTTGAAAAGCAGACGGACAAGCTTGCAAAAGCTTACGCGGATGAACTGCAAAACCTGCAACTGAAAAACAAGGAACTGACACAGACTGGGGAAGAATATTACCGATCAACGCTGGAAGCCAAGAATTTCACTCAGGCAATGCAGGATGAAGCGGGGGCGCTCCATTACTCCAATACCCTACTTGATGCCAGAAAGAAGCTCACACAAGAGTCAAATGCGGTCAAGTTGAATCCATTGGAGCAGTACAAGGCCGACCTGAAAGAGTCAGGCATGACTGCCAGCGACATTGCAGAGCTTGCCACTGAAAAGCAGGCAGTCATCCAAGCAAAGATCACGGCGGAACTCGAAAAGCAGCGCAAGAAAGCTGAACTTACAAAAGACGAATACGCGGAATGGGAAGTATTACAGGAAGGTGTTACTGCCGAATTTGCACGGCAGGCCGCTGCATCATCCAAGCTCACAGATGAAATTGAGAAACAACGCAAGCTTGCCGAGGAACTCAATGATGCACTGGTTAACGCCTTTGTTGATGCGGCGGAATCTGGCTTCAAATCATTCGACTCCCTGAAAGATTACTTTGAAAAGTCGTTCTCTGACCTAGTGATCAATCCAGCCGTCAATGGCGTTTTTGATGACATCAAAACAGGAAATAACCCTTGGACTGGCTTGCAGCAGCAGTTTTCAAGCATGTACAGCACTATGCAGGCAGGTGGATTGCAGGGCGCAAGCGTGGCGGGCGGTGCCGCTGGATATTTATCTGGATTGCTTGGCGGAAACGAGTCTCAGCAGATCGGCGCAACTATCGGTGGTGCCGCTGGTAATTACTTTGCAGCAGCATTGAGCGTTACCGGGCCTGTTGGCGCTGCAATCGGCGCACTTGCCGGTCACTTTGCTGGATCGCTTTTCAAGGATGACGATTCCGCCAGGGCTTATTTCACTGGTGGAAATCCAACCGACGGATACGCATTCACGGATAGAGGGAAAACGCTCTATGCATCATCTGCGCTCGGTACGTTCGGTTTTCAAGCTCACGGAACGCACGATCTTGGCGAGCAGGGGGAAAATCAGCTTGAGGCATTCGTCAAGAAAATGGCAGCGATTGACGACGCACTGGCTAAGTTCATGCCTGAATCAGAAGTGCAGCGCATCAGGAATGAGTTACAGAGCTACCAAAAAACAGGGTTGGATTTCGACGGCCTATTCAAGGAACGCCTGACGATCATCACATCCGGTTTGTCCATCGCAATGCGTGGGCTTATCGACTACAGCCAGGACGCCGACGGCATCATCAGCCAGATCGACGCGCTGATTACGATACAGGAGCAAGCAGTACCGGCATTGCGTGATATGGGGTTGCAGATCGGCAATACCGAGGATGCAGCACTGCAAGCCGCTGCTGGGTTGGTTGAGGCCGCTGGCGGTCTGCAATCACTCACCAGTATCAGCGCCACGTATTACGATGCGGTTTACTCTGAAGCAGAGCAAAAGCTTATCGCCATTGAAAAGGCGCGTGAAGCAGTCAACGCCTTTAATGCGGCAAACAACGCACAAGTCTATAGCCTGTCATCGCTTCGCGCCTACATTGAGGGACTTGACCAGTCGACAGCCGCCAATCGCTCGGCGGCAATACAGGCAATGCAGCTTGCTGATGAACTAAAGACACTTGAAGCGCTTCAATTTGCAAACACAGAACTCGGAAAGTCGGCAGTTGCGGCAGCCAATGATGTAAGCGACCTGCAAGACAAACTTGACTTTTTGCAAGGTATCCAAGACCAGCTAGACGAATTTGACAGTAACCCGACCGAGGTGGCGTTACGCAATATCCAGCGAAACTTTGAAAAGCTTACCGCAGAAGGGCAAAAGCTTGGCGCGTCAGAATCTGAGCTGCTTGCGGTCAGGGAGCTGGCCGACAAACAAACTGCTGCTCTTGCCAGCGGGTTGCGGAATGAGATAGCAAGCCTGAACAGTGACCTGTTTGGACTTGATTACACCAGCCAGATCAACAGCCTGAAAGACCTGCTTCAGACTGAAAACGACAGGATTGCAGAGCTACAGGCGGCAGCGCAGGAGCGTTACCAGCAAGACCTTTCCAATTACGAGGCAATGCAGGCGCTTGCTGGTGGTATTGGCGACTATCTTGATAGCCTGAAACTGTCCAACTTGTCGACCAATACACCAGTGCAACTACTGGAAGAAGCTGCACAGCAGTATGCTGACACGTTGCGCCAGGCTCAGGCCGGGGATAATGAAGCGGCTGGCAAGTATCAAGGCTCTCTGCAAGCCTACTTGCAGCAGGCGCAGAGCTACTACGGAAACAGCAACCAGTATCAGGAAATTTTCAATCAAGCCACTGCTGAGGCTGAACGGCTGCAAGCGCAACTAGGAAACGCCAGCAAACCGATTGTACCGGCAGATATTCAGAGCCTTGTTTCCCGCAATCTTGAACGTCAAATTGAACTGCTTGAGCAACAGGCCGAGTACGAAAGAAAACAGAATATTGCCTCCGAGATCAAGGACAAGCTTGCCCAGTTGTCACTTGCGACTGGCGAAGACATTGATGCCCTTGCAAACGAACTGGGGATTTCTCTTTCCAGTGTAGAGGCTGCTATCAACGGAAAGCCTGTTGCAGAGACAGCAGGGAAAGCGACTGGCAGTAGTATTGCAACACAGATCGCAACCGGCTCTACAACGGCAGTAGCCAGCACCGCAACAACTGGCGTCAGGTTCCAGACTCAGGCTGCGCTATTCAACGCGGTTAAGTCGGCAGGACAGAGCGTAAACAAGATCGCTGACATAAAGGACGTTCCAGGGCTTGCGAAAGCGCTTGGCATGACCGCCGACGAACTGAGGAAAAATCTGCAATTCCTGGCACCGTGGCTTGCCCAACAGTGGGAAAGCTACGGCACCGGCAGTGACTACATCACTCATGATCAGCAAGCAACAGTACACAAGGGGGAAATCATCATGACCCCAACTCAGTCCGGCAGTGTCCGCAACAATATTGTTGCCGCCATGCAGTCGCTTTCCCGTATTCAGAACACTGGGACTGAACGGGACGGGATACTTGAAGAGCTGCGCGGCCTGCGGGCGGATAATCAAAAACTGGCAACTGAAGTTCAGGCATTGCGTGTGCAAGTTGCGCAGTATTCGTCAATTGCAGAGAAACAGAGGGATGCGCAGATCGCCGAAATCACAACGCAGCGCAGGGATAATGAGAGAAAAACTGCAATGCGTGGGCGTGTGTAAATGGCGACTCCATCAACCGCTTCCGAATACCAAGCATGGATTTCAGACCCATCAAATGCGGCATACCGGGTGCTGTGCTTGTCCATGTACGATTCATCAGGCCATGCCATAACACTGGCTGACCGACCTTTTGTAGGTGGAATAAACGGCTCAACACCGTTTGATGACTGGATAATTGATCTGCCAACCTGGGAAGTTCGGATTGATGATGTCGTTGCAGGAGGTGCATTCTCGGCAGTCAATCCGGCTGATGAAACATGGCACGGCTACACTTTCAAAGATTTCTTTATTGACATCTATGGCGGCGATACACGATGGCCTTTCTCGGCATTTGTTAATTTGTTCTCTGGCGTTATCAACGATGCCCGTCCTATGCGTGACGTATGGAAATTCCAGTTTCGCAGTATTGCGCATTTACTGGATATGCCGATTAGGGCTGGTACGCTTGCGGGTAAAAACGTCTGCATTGGTAAGTGTTTCAATGTCTCGCCTCGCCTGATTAACGCCTCAACGCTTCAATTCGAGGCGGCTGGAAACGGTTACAACCTGCTTACTGTGCGTAATGGCGGCGTTGACATCACAGGAAACGCAACGCAGGCAGCAACAGCAGGAACTTTTACCCTGAATTTAAGCCCTGATCGTGAAGTAACCGCCGATGTGACGAATACAACGACACAGACAGTGGCATCGGCGGCAAGCTGGCTGTGCAATCAGGCTGCGGTAACGTGGGGAGGATTTGCTGGCGCAAGCGTTGCGCGGCAGAACTCAGTAATTGGTCAGTACATAACCGGCGATGAAACCTATCTGGATGTGCTTGAAGTGCTGGCAAGGTCGGTAAACTGTCACCTGATCTTTACCGCCAACGCAGTGAAAATGGCTTATCTTGACACTGCGGCCACGATAACAATCGGCATGGATGACACCATAGACGGCAGTATTGAGCATGTAGAAACGGTAACGCCTGCGTCGGTCGTCTCTGTTGGGTATAAGCCTTGCTGGACGGTTCAGGACATCGGCAGCCTTGCCGGTATCGCACAGCCTAACGGCGGGCAGTACGCGGCCAGTGAAATCGTTACATCGCTTGACGCCACGGCAGGACGCGTAAACCAGCCAGACCACAGAAGCACCGCCCTATATAACTACTCAGACGCTGGCCGAGAACTTGGAAGGTTATGGGAGCGCAGGACGCTACAGCGTGAAATATGGCGCATGGATATTCATTCCATTGGTGGGCTGTTACAGATCGGGCAGCGGGTGGACTTCACCGGGCATGACGACCTGCCTTTCAACGGCGCGAACATCATCAGCATGACCCAGCGCAATGCAACAATAACCACAATTGAGGTGATGACATGAGCAATTGCCCGGTAATCGCCGGAACCAACAGTGTTGGCCTTTTTTCCCTATCAGTGGTCGGAGGTAACATCACCAGCACGCTCCCATTGGACAACCTGAAAAATCCATGGAGAGGAAGGCCAGCGCGGATTACAACCACAGCAACCACAGTGGAAATCAAAGGCACATCCCCTAGTGCCATTACATGCAGCCTGCTGGCGCTGGTTGGTCATGATCTTGGCTATTACCGGCAGATTACCGTCAAACTGTACTCAGGCCAGAATCAGACCGGAACACTGCTTTACAATAGCGGTGCAATGCAGAGTAATCGGGGTGATGGAACTTCAATTGGGGATGCCTCTGATTTATGGGTGTACTTTCCCGCTGTCACATGCTTCTCGTTCACCATCACCATTACCGGGGTTCCAGTCGGTGGCCTGATCAATATCCAGCACATGATTCTTGATAATGCCCTGCAACTGGCTAGAGGTTTTGATTCACGGGCGCTCAGTTTCCGGTTTTTTGAGCGGGCGAAACTGCTTACTACCTCGGCAGGTTCCGGTATCCCGGAAAACGGTCAAAAGCGTATCAGGGAATTTACATGGACATTCCCAGCACTTGACGCAACAGACCGTATGTTGCTTGAAATGCTGGAAGTCGCCAGCACCGGGCAACTGTTCTACGTTGTTTCATTCCCGGAAGGCAGCAGCAGGGAAAAGCTTCTGCTTGCGATGATGTGCAGGCTGCAAGGCGACGTTGTTTATCACAGCACCGGGCGCGGGGCGAACAACGCGGTTACGCTGGCGTTTCGTGAGGCTTGATGCTGTCATAATGTTGTCATTACACTGGCCATTTATGACAATTACAGACAATGCAGGTAAAAGAAAAGCCTTATAACTCAGTGAATTATAAGGCTTTATTTGGTGGGGCGGCGACTATTGAACTTTTTATGTAAATTACTGTTATAAAAAGATATTAACACCAAATGTTTTTCACTATACCCCCAATAATACCCCCAATTACAAATCTCACCCCTGTTTCTGCCCCGTTTGACTGCCGATCTGAAAGCAGGAAAACCGACATACTGGGGTTAACCCTAATTCATGACATTGGGGGTATTTCTGGGGGCATCCTCATATTGTCGATACAGCCATGCCCCCAAATAACGAACAAACAGCGAACAAATCAGACGCAAAAAAAGCCGGATCACTGTCCGGTCTGTACTTCCTGGGTGAATCGTCTGGCTTCCCGTATCAAGTCTGCCAGTTCTTGGCGCAAGGCCATTTCATGGGCGGTGAATAACCCATGCTTGAAGCTATTGCGGGCGCTTCTGGCTTTTCCTTCCTCCGTCCGCGCCCCCGTTGATTGTTCCCACGGTTTCCACGTCCTGATAAGTTCCGCCTGCCGTTTGCGCCGTTCCGGTGTCCAGCCGTTCATTGTGTACGTCCCCCAATAGTTCGTTTTCAGGATTCTGTTTTCTTCCCGCGTGCGAGGAATTGCCGCCTGTAACCATGTTGCCGTTGTTCACAACCTGCTGGCCTGCAATGTTGGCTTGCCGGGTAATGGTGACGGATCGCGGGTTCTTGATTTCCGCCAGCGTTTCAAGTGTCGCCCTGCACTGGCTTTGTGCCTTGAGCGCCATCCGTAAATAAGTTTCTGTCGCCTGCATGTATTCGCCCATATTGGCTGCTGCCCGCTGTGCCAAGGCGGTGAACAGGGTATTCAGGCTGTGGGCTTGCGCCATGAGCATTGCTTCCGGCTCCGACAATTCCCCACTGCATACGGCTTCCGCACTTTTGGCGATGGCCTGGTGCAATGCCGTGATGTCATCGCCGCCAGCATGTGAAAATGTCCTGACCAATCCGGCATTCCCGGCAAGCGGGTCAAGTTCTGATCTTGCCAAAGCCATGCTATCCGCTTCGCCCTTGCGCCTCACAATGTCCAGTTTCATCTTACTCATTTCACTTGCCTGTAATCTGCCATGTCGTAAACCCTTGCGGTGTAGTCGCTGCACCATCGCCATTGCGGTGAACTCTGGCGCTCGACACTGCCCCAAGGTGTAACCCGTTTGTGTTTGCACTGATCCTGCTGGCAGTCAGTACAGCGCACCATGCCCGCCGGTATTTCATCCCGTTGGGGTTGCGCCCTGCCCCTGGCGTAGAACTCGCAAGCCTGCCGGATACCTGCCATGGATACCGCCCCCGCCCCGAAGTCTTCCAGGTCATCAGCGAAGATAACCGCCAGATCATCCAATGGGATAGGCAAGCCAGCCGCCGCCGCTTCCAGAACTTTCAGCCCTTGCCGCCTGAATTCATCGCCTGCTATTTTGGGAAAATGCCCCATTGTCGAACACCCAAAACCCCCAAAACCTGCCGAATCGGGCTTTTTTTCGGGAAAGTGCTCTGTTGTAGCACCCCCAAAACCCCCAAAACCATCAGCCCGCTTTTGTTTGAGTGCATCCAGCCACTTGCCCACGGTCAAGCCCTCCAGGTAAACCGGGTGGTGGGTCTGCCGCTTGCGCCGGTATCGGTGGTGGATGCCATCAAGTAACCGCAATCTATCAGCAGGTCTAGTGCATCTTCCGTAATGTCCTGCGTTACCCCCTTCCAGCCCTTTTTCCAGACTTCCCGCGCCGTGAACACTTCGGATAGTTTGGCTTTGTTGTGCAGTATGGTTTTAGCTGCCGCCGTTGCGCTTGCCGTACCTGCCGAATAAACGCGCCGTGCATGGCTTTCCAGGTATTCAGCCCACGCCAGCGCCCGAAGGGTTGCGGTTTCGCCCGCTGTTCCGCTGGTTCCACCATCCAGCAGTTCCAGCAACAGGGCAAGCCCTGCTATCGCCTTTGGGGATTTGATAAGGTGGCTTTCAATTGCGCTGCCAATTTCTCCCGATCTTGCCCGCTGCATGGTGGCGGTGTACCACTCCACAAAGGCAGCTTGCGCCCGGTCGGTAAAATTCCACGCTGGCGCTTTCCCCTCTGGTATTGGCAGTTCTGACAATCTGCGCATCATGCCCATGTAAGCCGCGTATGCCCTCGGTTCTGGCGCTCTGTCACGGTAGGAAAAACTTTCCTCATTGTCCGGCCATACCATCAACTGAAACCGCTGGATAAGCCCATCATCCATTTCGCCCGATACCGCCCCACGCACCACGCCCGCGATTTTTGAAGGCTGGATACCGCCAACAATGGACAAGATAGGATGGTCAATCATGGTTGTTCCCCTCATTATCCGGTCAAACGTGTAAGGGGTTAGCCGGTCGTAAAGCTCCAAATAAAACGCCCGGTCTTCCCCGCCATCCTTGCTGTTCAGATTTGCCAGCCAGCCCGCCAGTTCATCACGTTCCAGCAACAGGCCGTTATTGGATTGCGCCAGCAGTTCGCCTAATTTTTCAATAGTGGCATTGTTGACTATCAATCGCGGTAGTGTGGGCGCTTCCTGTACTGATTCCTCTGCCATAATTTCACGCGCCAGTTCCATATTTTTGGTTTTGGCGGCTTCTTTCATCCGCTTTTTCCGGTCGTCTGCGCCAGCTTGCATCAAGGCTTTTTGTACCTCGATTTCCTTGATTATTTCCCGGTGGTCTGCCTGCTGTTCCTGTTCAAAGTTGCGCAATGGCTGCAAGGCTGCGTTGATCGCTGGCGATTTCATGGCGGATGGCCTGCCGATATTCGCCCCCCAAAGGTTGGGCGCTATTGTCCAGTTATCCAACTGCTTGGGTTTCATCAGTACCTTGCGCCCGACAAGCGCCCCCGCCCCTACCATTGCCGTTACTGCGAGAAAATCTATGGGGCATTGCATACGGTCGGCAGTGTCCACGACAAAGCCGCGCACTGAATCAGGCAGTAAATCGGGGTCGAATGCCTGCACTGGCATGGCGTCATCATCCGGCAAATCCCGAATGTCGTTTTTCGGTTCCGGTGCGGTTGGTTGTTCAAGGGTTGCCATCTGTAAAATTTTCGCTGGAACAGTCATGTCATGCGGCCTCTTTGGTGAACAGGTCGTTAAAATCGGCCTTGTGGGTGGTGTTTGGGGTCAGCAGGTAGCCATTGCAGGCAATCGCGGCTTGTCTGGCGTAGTGGACGCCGGGGTTTTCGATAGTGCCCGCCTTCACGCCTTCGTCATTGTCAGCAGCAAAGATCAATTCAGCTTCAGGGTAGCGCCCACGGATCGCCCGCCCTACGGGTTCCAGGTTGCCAGCATCAAACGCGATAACGACACACTGCCCGGTAAGCTGGTGCAGGGTTGCGCCGGTAGCGTAGCCCTCACAGATGTAAACGGTATCCGTTGGGGTTGACGGCTTGCCGATGTGGTGGAAGTTGCCGCGCTTGCTGCCCAGAATGATCTTGTCCGTTTTGCCGCCGTCTGCCGTCTCTACCTTGTGTGGGTAGATGTATTGCAGGGCTTGCAGTTGCCCGGATAGGTCACGGATGGGGATAAGCAGGGTTTGCCCGCTTTGCCGGATACCGAATGCCCCTACCTGCTTTCTGAGCAAATACGGGTGTTCCGGGTTGGCAGGCTGTGAGGTTGCCCACCTATCCCGCTGTTGGGCGATACGTTGCGCCCTGCGCATTGCATCAGCCTGTTCGCGTTCAGCGTTCTGCCGGTCAATTTCGGCTTTCCTGCGGGCGTATTCTTCGGGGGAAAGGCGGCTTGTGTCGCTGCCCCATGATTTCCAGGTATGGTATTCCTCACCCTGGCGGTGGTCTTTGTAGCGGACTATGTAGCCCTTGACGTGCTGAATGACGATGTAACGGCATTTGCCACGGTTGGGGGCGTCTCCCCCATCGTGCCAGCGCCCATCTGTTTTGAGGTTATCAAAGCAATAACCGATGTTTTGCAGCATGTCGTTTTGTAGACTGGTATCATTCATTTTCATGATTCCTTTGCCCGGTCGTGTTGGTAGCACATCGGGCATTTTCATTTCAGGGCTTTGCGTTTGCGGGCTTTGAGACGCTCTTGTGTGGCAATGGCCTGTTCGCAAGATCGCAGCGCCCGCCGGTATGCCCGCCCGGTCAATTCGCCGTGATTGCCGCTTAAACCGTAGGTGCTTGCTTTGGGCAGGTTTTGGCGCGTGTTTGGGCTGGAAAAATCAATGTAATGGTTCATGCTGCCTGCTCCATCCACGCTTGCAATTCTGATTTCTTCCACCGTGCGGCAGTCATGCCGACTTTTACCGGCTTTGGCAGTTTCCCAGCCTTCGCCAGACGCCAGACGGATGAACGGGATAGTTTCAGCACGCCAGCAACTTCTTTATCAGTGAGCATTTGTTCAAGATCGTTCATGGTGTTTTGTCCTATTTGGGTTGAAGTGCTTCTATGCTGGCTGATACTGTCGCAGTTGTATAAGGGGGACTTTTTCAGAAAAGCCCCCCCCTACTCTCCTTTCAGCATTTCATTCATGAGCTTTGTTTGTTCTTCATAAAATATCTGCCGTCTGGTGTTGTCCTTGTCGTGTTTGATTTCATCAAACTGCTGTTCAAGTTTGTCCAGGTCGCTGATATTGTCAGGCTTTACGCCGCCATTCAGCCGGACAAGTGTCCGACCTTGCGCAACATTAAGAAGCCTAATCGGATCGTCAATATAGTCCCTTTCTGTTTTGTCACATTTCCGGTAAATCTCTTTGTCAACGGTATCAGCCGAAACAAAAAACTTTCTTCCTGCGAGATTGCAGCACGTCATTTCTTTGTCTGGATATGGCGATGGCTTTACCGGATAACCCATTGCTTTATAGACAACAATCAATTGCAAGATTTTTTCATTGCGTTCGGCATTCGACTTATGAACAAACCCGCCCTTCCTGATCTTCTTAATCTTTTTTCCTTCCATTACGTCGGCAATGAAATTACGGACAGTCTGATACTCCATGATTTCCGGCTTATTCCTGATTGCATCAATCAGCGCCGTTTTGTCGTTATGCTCGATATAATCACGCAATGCTGAATAAGCGCTTGTCCATTTGAATGGATTTTCCTGCATTTCTTCCAGCAGGTCTTTCAGATAATCCATAATCAACACCTCTCTATAGTGTCGCCTCTAAAATAAAATCCAGCGTCAGGCAGTTAGAGAATTCTGCTTTTCGGGTGGCCTACCCTAGACGCTGGAAAACCTATTATGCGCCCTGTTCCGTCAGTAGCGCGGCTATTTCCTTATTAACCTGTTCCGGTGGCATGTCCTGGGGAAATAGCGCCGTTCCGTGCAAGCTGCCGAAGGCGTTTATTTCGTCCATAAGGTCGGCTTCTTCCTTGTCATAAATCCAATAGCCGTCCAGCCAGTAATAAACGGGTTTCAGGTTTTCAGTGGTTTGAACTTCATTACTCATTGTCATTACCTCGATATTGTTTCAGGTGGGGGCGCTATTCACGCCCCCGGATTCATCAGCCTACCCAAAGGTATTTTTTCCCGCCGTTGGTGTAATTGGCGTTCAACTGCATCAGCCCTTCCCGGATCGCACGGGCAAAGAATCCCTTCCGCATTGCGTCGATGCGTTTCAGGTCGTTTGTTTTGCTGCCGGTCATGGTTGGGGCAATGCGCCGCTGAATCCACAAGCGGGAATGGTTCACTGTTGGCCTGCACTCCTTCGCACGTACCGCCACTACCCATTCAGGGTAAAGGCTATCTGCCCCATCCCTAGCTTCCGCTGCTTGTGCCTTCACTGGTTCATTTGCAACCGCGTGCACGTGGTTTTCATCAGGTTCCAGCAGACCACGTGCACGTGGTTCTACACGTGGTTTTTCGGCAAGTTCCGCACGTGGTTCTACACGTGGTTTTTCCGGTTCCTCAATGGGTAGCGGGAAGTGCTGTTCAGCCGTACCCAAAGCCGGATTCTGCAAGCCGGTTCCGCCTGCTTTCTGCTTGGCTGGCAGGGCAGGCGCGGGGGCGTCCAAAGCCTGATCCCGGTATGCCTTGCCGCCGCCTGCAAGTTCCTGGCGGTAGGTCTGCCCGGTACGGCGGGCATATTCCTTCAATACCCATTCCCGTTGTTCTGGCGTTTGCTTGCCGCCACCCTCAAATAAAACAGGCGCATCATCCTTAATTGCAGGTTCCAGGGTTTTAGCCGCTGCTGGTGGTGTTTCCCGTTCTGGCGCTTTATGTCCAGGGGGGATAAAGCCAACAAACCCTTGCTTCTTATTGCCGACTGGTGCAGTAAACCCTATGCCGGTCTGTTTAAACCCGCCATCCTTAACAGGTTCCTGATAGCGGAATAAAGGGGAACCATTGGGTGGTAAATGTTTACCCTCTGCAAGCGGGTTTGACCCTTCCTGCAATTGGGCAATGCGTTGTTCAATCCCCCGGATATTGCCCTTAATGTTGCGGCCTGCCTCAATTAAAAAGGCGTGAAGGCGTTCAAACGCAATAGCGATAATCAGCATTAACGTGATGTTTGCCCACGGAATATAAGCAACATACCCATTTTCAGCACCAGTTCCGAAAATGCCAGCGTAAAACTTGGCAATGCCAACAATGAAATCATTGTGTGCATCCGCCTTCATTTTGTCCTGGCGGTCAAAGCGTAGCTTTTCGGTTGCTTCTGTTGCGGCCACTTGTGCATTCAAGGCTGCTGACTGCTGCTTTTCCAGTGCCGCCAGTTTCGCCTTGTCGCCTTCGCAGTGCTTTTCCTTGCCACGCTTCAAGTTCTCCTCACATCGCGCTACACGCTGGCTTGCCGCGCCAATGTCGCCCGATAGGGAAGGGCTGGCAGTGATAGCGCCAACAGTGGGCTGGATGGTGGCCTGATACGCTGAATTGCCTTCAAGCTGGATGTCCGCCTTGGCTTTCTGGTCTTCCAGTGCGGCGAACATTTCAGCCAGTAATGCAAAGCCGATCAGCGTTACCATCACGCCAGCAATTGCCCGGTAAGTCGTGAAATGGCTGTAGGCAAAATGCTTTACCCACGCCAGAAACACGCCCAACAGGATCACAGAAAAAAGCATGAACCAGAATGCCGTAATGGTCACAGCGCCTTTGTTGAAGTATTCGCCCCAATAGAGCGGGTTCCCCAATTTCAGATGCCCGCTGAAAAACAGGTAGCTGATTAAGGTCACGATCATGGCCAGCACCAGCAAGCCCCTGCATTGCCGGTTGTGGCTCATTTCATCCTGCAAGTCGGTTTGCAGGTGGTTCAGTTCGGTTTTTTTGATGTTGTCCATGATTCACCCCCGGTTAAATCACAAATGCACATAGCAGGGTCATGACGGTGGCGAACATGGCCATGCCGTCGTAACGCTTGACCATGACCACGGCAAACGCGGCAAAGAAAGCCATGTAGAAAGCCGTTGTTCCGCCCGTCACCACGGCATATACAGCGCCCCCAATGGCAAACGCTGCGCCGATCTTGGATAGGCCATAGATGACGGCGAACACGTTCACGACAATTACCGCCACAATGAAAACCCGCTTCCAGTCGATCCGGGCAAACGCTGCCGCCAGCCGTGCGCCGGTTGCAGGTGGTTTGCCGTCCAGCGTCATAGCGCCGTAGTGCTGCATCAGCGCCGCGTGCATGGCCTTGGTTTCGGCACTGTCTGGCTTGCCTGTAAGGGCGTCATCCGCTGCCTTGCGTTCACGTTGGAAGTCTTCTTTCACTTCTGCCGGGGTAGGTGTGGGGGCGTCTCCGTTAGCGTGCTGTAGCCACAAGGGAAGGTGTTGTTTGCTCATGGCTTGCCACCTCCCGGAATGAAGTACAGCGCCGCCAGCAGTGCCAGCACGAACAACAGAAACATGGAAAACCCATCCAGTCCGCCGCCGCTTTTCTGCTGCGGTTGCGGCTTGTCCTTCTGCTGTTTGACGGGTTTCGGTTTCTGCCCATTCACCAGCGCGTCAAATTGCGCCTGGGTCAGGGTAACTTTCTTGCTCATTACTCACCCCCTGGCATATTGGCCTTGATGCGTTTGGCATGTGCGTTCACTAGCGCCCATTCCAGCGCATTCTTGAGGCGTTCGGCCTGGTCGTGGGTCAGGTCAAGCCCTGCCAGTGGGGAACTGTCGGCATGGCGGATACGCACATAAAGCCCGCTGCCGTCATTGTCGGGGTGCAGGGTGATGGATACCGGCATGTTTTCCGGCATTTCACAGCCGTAAATATCGGCCTTGCAGGTGATTTCATTGCCCGGTGGGGGCGTGATAGTCTTACTTTGCATTTGCTCAATTCTCCAAAGTTGTTGTTGAGCGGGTGAAGTCCTGCGCCGGAAGGCTCAATTTCCGGTGTCAGGGCGGTTTCAGTGGCTTCCTGCTTTCGCTTCTTCCTTGCGTCCTGCCTTCAAACCCAGTTGAACAAGCTCTACAAGCTGCCCATTCAGTGATCGGTTGCTTTCCCGTGCCTGCCTTTTGATTTCCTCAAACAAGCTTGACGGTAGTCTGATTTGCGTCTGGCGCTTTTCCATGTGTTCAGTCTCTTGTGGATTGTTTCAGTACAAAATAGACTTTAACAG
This sequence comes from Candidatus Thiothrix phosphatis, assembly GCF_035668035.1. Taxonomy (NCBI): domain Bacteria; kingdom Pseudomonadati; phylum Pseudomonadota; class Gammaproteobacteria; order Thiotrichales; family Thiotrichaceae; genus Thiothrix; species Candidatus Thiothrix phosphatis. The sequence continues at coordinate 88,404 of NZ_JAYMYJ010000029.1, forward strand.
CACAATTAGTACGTGACAATAGCTTTCAGCTTACAATGCACTATTTCAGTTTATGGATAGCGGGATATGGCAGAGAAAGAGTTCACACAGACGCAAATCAGACTACCGACTGCGCTCTACAATGAGTTGAAGGAATCAGCAGAGGAAAACTTCAGGAGCCTGAATGGTGAATTGCTGTTCTGGATACAGCTTGGAATGGGGAAGTTTGCGCCGCCAACATCTGCCGATGAAATCCGCCGGATCGTCCAGGAGGAACTTGACCGGCGCGGCATGGTTGCGCCAGTGCGTGGACTGCTGGGGTAGGACAGGACTCAACAGCCCAAAATAGTGATTGCTGTCATTTTTTGCGCACACGACAAGCGGTATAGTGAAGCATCAATACATCATAGGGGCTGAAATCATGAAATGGGCTATTGCGATTATGTGTGCACTGCTTACCGGGTGTGCAACCGTGGAGAAAGAGCACTATGTTGAACAGGGGACAAAAGAAAGGCCGATTTCTTGCGCGCGTATTTACTCCAAGGAAGCGAAGGGGATAAATGGAAAGGTAATGAAAAGCCAAGAGCAGGTGGGAGTTATCCTCAACTATATGAAAGGTAAACTTTATCTTGGAGATTCTCTAACCGGGTATGAGTGCAAGAAACACATAAGCGCAACAGTCTGGAATTGCAACACGCCAATGGGAGAGGCGGTCGTGATTCTTGGGGAAAATAATTCGGCTACCTACAGGGTAGTTTCTGTTTTTGAACTCATTAATCCAAAATGGACATATGCGTTGTGTCCTGAATGATAGGCTCTATAGAAAAAATCTTAGCTTAACGTGGAGGCTATTATGAAATGGATGCTTGCGCCGCTGCTTTTGCTGATGGCTGTAACCGTTGCCGCCGATGATGCGTACCATCGCGGCTATCAAATGGGGGCAGATGCAAAGGCTTTCCGGGATGGATGGGAAGCCGCGCAAGCGGAAAAACAAAGACCAACCTTCGCTGAATTCATGGGGCGGGAAAAACTAGAAAAAATGACGTTTGTTCAGGCGGATATGGACGGCGCAAGGTTCGACTTTACAAAAGGTGATAATACGTTCAAGCAGGGCAAGGACGGCATCAAGGGAAAGACAAGGTTTGAAATACTTGACGATGGGATAGCCGCCAAAATTCATATTGCTGGCAACAAAGACCAATCTGAAACCGCTGACGGCGTTGTGCTCCAACAAACTGCTGAAATGGTTGTTATCGCCACGACATACGGCGCACAGAAGGGACTCGACAAGATTGATGTTTACACCTTGTTTCCAGCGCTTGGGATTGGCTTCCTCAATATCACCCATGCCTATGGTGGCATAGGGGAATTTGGGAAAGCACTTGTTGAAGCTGGCAAGGGTTATCCGTCTGCATCGTCAATCACAATACCCCTCAAGTTGGAGTAAACCAACCAGCGCCACCACAAGCCGCCGTTTCCGTTTTCCAATGTGATAGGTTGCGCCCCCTCCGGGTAGGTTTTAGGGGTTTTGGGTGTTCGACAATGGGGCGTTTTCCCTGTTTTTCCGGTGTCTGGTGATGTTTTGGGGGTTTTGGGTGTTCGACAATGGCAGGTTTTCCCATTTTCCTGCTGGTGCGACTTCCCCCAATGGTACAAACAAAAAAGCCGGATCACTGTCCGGCTCTGCTACCTGTTACCCTGCCCGCCTGATGGGTATCACCTGCGCACCATCGCGCAAGCTGTCAAGGTAATCCGCCCATTGCTGCATCATGGCTGTACGCTGTTCTATGTGCTGGCTACGGTCGTATGCCCTGCGCACGTCATTACCCACGGCATGGGCTAATTGCTTCTCTATCAGGTCAGAATGAAAGCCCATTTCATACAGCCGGGTTGACGCCAGCGCCCTGAAGCCGTGCGCCGTCATGGTGTCGTTATCGTACCCCAGCCGCCGTAATGCCTGCCTTACCGTGTTGTTGCTCATTGGTTTGGCCTTATCGGTGGATGAATGGAACACATAGCGCCCCCGGCCTGTAAGCGGTTTCAGTTCTTCCAGCAGTGCCAGTGCTTGACGTGGCAAGGGTACAATGTGCGGTTTGCCCGCTTTCATCTTCTCCCCCGGTATTTCCCATCGGGCAGATTCAAAGCTGATCTCTGTCCATTCCATCTGTCGCAGTTCCCCCGGTCTGGTGAACAGGTAGGCAGAAAGCTGCAAGGCTGTACGGGTTGCAAGTGTTCCATGGTAGTCATCCATTGCCCGCAACAGTCCCCCGACTTCCTGCGGGTCTGTGATGGCTGCAAAGCTGGTTTTCTTGGGTGGTGGTAAAGCGCCTTTCAGGTCTGCGGTTTGGTCACGTTTCGCCCTGCCGGTTGCCACGGCATAACGGAAAACCTGCCCTATGTCCTGCTTTGCCCTGTGTGCGGTTTCCAGTGCGCCGCGTGCCTCTATCCTGCGCAAGCATTCCAGAATGTCGGGCGGTTCAATCTCTGCAATTGGCTGTTTGCCGATCCAGGGGAAAACATCACGTTCAAGCCGCCTGATTATCTTGTCTGCATGGCTGTCTACCCATTGGGGACGGAACTTCACAAACCATTCACGCGCCACGGCTTCAAAGCTGTTCTCTGTCATGGCTTCCTGTTCTGCTTTCACGGCTTGCTTGTGGCCTGATGGGTCAACACCACGCGCCAACAGTTCCCGCGCCTGTTCGTGCCGTGTGCGTGCTTCCTTCAAGCTGATTTCAGGGTATCCGCCAATGGATAGGGTTTTCTCCTTCCCGTCCAGCCGGTACTTGTAGCGCCAATACTTACCGGTGGCATTCACCAGCAGGAACAGCCCGCCCCCGTCGCTGTACTTTTTGGGCTTGCCGTCTGGTTGTGGCTTCGCGTTCTTTGCTGCGGTGTCTGTGAGTGTGCGCTTCATTTGGGGGTATCCATTTGCTGAAAGTTGCCGATACCCCCAAGAATACCCCCAAGTTTGTGATATGTGGTAGTACCCCCTGATACACCATGAAACAGAAAACCCCTTACAGATTGCCGCCTGTAAGGGGTTTTGAGTCTTCATGATACAGCATGAAACAGTGAATTGGTGGAGGCGGCGGGAATTGAACCCGCGTCCGCAAACCCTCCATCTGAAGGCTACTACATGTTTAGTCGAGTCTTTTGTTTAACCCGCTTGCCGCCGACTGACAGGCTGCTCACGGGCTGTCCCAATACTATTTGGTGGTTTGGCCTTGGGCGAGCCTCCCGCACGATCTTGTGTCAGGATGATGCCTGAAATTCCGGGCCGCACAAGCACAGCACCGGTCAGACAGCTATCGACTGGTTATTAAGCAGCGAGAGCGTAAGAGTCGTCGTTTGCGACTATCGTTTGTGACTAGTGTTTAAGTGGTCATCACACCCACTACATGCTCCCCAGACTTTGTGATCCACGTCGAAGCCAAGTCGCCCCCGTAATCATGCCAAAATCATCGGACTGGCAATTATACAAATTGACAGGCAAGCTGTCATGCAGTTCCTTTCGTGCAGAACAATTTCCCGTCCAACAAACCCGCTTGATTTACGTCATGGATGCTTCTATTTAATAAGAATAACTTTAAATATGAGAGTGTTAAGGAGGAGAACGACATGATGGACAGGATTGGACTAATTATTTCCACGCTCATAATAGCGGGAACTGCGTCTGCGGATTTCTTCAACGGCTTTGACAATGGCGGTGGCTCAGGTCAAAGTAACAGCAATGGAGAGGGTTATTCTAGCGCCGATGGGCAAGGTTATGGCTCAAGCGCAGGCAATATAAACAGCGGGGCAAGCGGCCAAGGCAACGCAGATGCCCAGGTTGATTTCAACCTTGTTTTCAAAGGCAACGGCAGGGCTGGCATGGACTCCGATGCATATGGTGCGGGACGAGGCAATGCCGCAACCGATCTGTACAGCTATGGAAATGGCTACGCTTCCGGTTACAACAATCTGTACGGTTATAGCAACACTTATGGCAATACTGGATTGTGGGGATATGGATACGCGTATCCAAGTTATTACAGCTCACCGTATGGATATGCTCCAGCACCACAAGGTTACGGTTATCCCTCAACACCAGCATATTTCGGAGCAGCACCACTTCAAGCGCCCAGTTTTGACCAAGTGCAAAAGCAGATGGCTACGCAAGCGCAAACTACTGACGCATCGGCCAGCACAGGCACTCCGACACCAGTGAAATGAACAAATGTTAAGCGGACATTAATTCCCCATCCCTATACTCAATCAAGACGGATGGGGAGGGTGATTGTTAGTCCACAACAACCTCATGCGGTCTCACTAAACCAATAACAAAAATAACGAGGAGAATATTGATGGAAATCGAATATAAGTTCATTCTGATATTGATTTCACTGTCATTGCTGAATCTTGGAATCACAAGATTTTTCTTTTGATAGACTCCCTAAAAGTACGTAGACAAAGAAAAAGCCCCGAAAAGGGGCTTTTTCTTGTATTCCAGCCTGGAGCTGAATTACTTGCTCTTAGCAATCATGAAATCAACAGCAGCTTTGACTTCATCATCAGATAAGGTAGGGTTGCCACCTTTTGGAGGCATAACTTTACCTGGAGTGGTGTTCAGCCCTTCGATGGCTGATTTATGCAGTACATCGCCGCCTTTGGCGATACGCGGCCCCCACTCAGCCTTGTCGCCCAATTTTGGCGCGCCAGCAACGCCTGCGTCATGGCAGCTAAAGCACAAGCCACGGTAAATTTTTTCACCATCGACAGGGCCAGCAGCTTTCTTGGCTTGCTCGCCAGACATGCCGCCCATACCTGACATGCCAGTCTGTTCGCCGGACATACCGCCCATGCCGGACATGCCGCCCATGCCTGACATGCCAGTCTGTTCGCCGGACATGCCGCCC
>NZ_JAYMYJ010000029.1:93380-110060 GCF_035668035.1 Candidatus Thiothrix phosphatis
CTGACATGCCAGTCTGTTCGCCGGACATGCCGCCCATGCCTGACATGCCAGTCTGTTCGCCGGACATGCCGCCCATGCCTGACATGCCAGTCTGCTCGCCGGACATGCCGCCCATGCCTGACATGCCAGTCTGCTCGCCGGACATGCCGCCCATGCCGCTCATACCTTCCTGTTTGGCGGCAGGAGCTTCAGCTTTCGCTGCTTCCTCTTTTTTCTCGCCACAGCCATTCAAAACACCCAGCGCCAAAATGAGCGCGGAAATGCTGATCGTGATTTTATTCATTGCTTGTCTCCTGGAATTTTAGGAATACGGGATTTTGAAACATCCGGGGAAGGATAAAGGTTTTTCTCAACTGGACTCTCGGCGAGACGGACTCAATACGCCTACTCCTCCAATTTTGCTACTATTTAACCTAGCAATGGGCAAGCATCGTAATTGAGGCATATAGCCATGTCAATTGTATGCATTAAAAAATGCCCCTACCCTTGAGTATCGCTTATCCACCAATTATGCTGACTGCACTTTATATTGAAGACAGTTTCTCATGAGCGAAGAACACCCTTACCTGCAAGCCTTCCGTGGCTATTTTTCCGGCGTCCTGCGCTGGCATCAACTGGATGAACTCTGGCGAAAAGTGTTAACAAACAACGAAAATGGCTGGTATGTCTATGCAGTGGGGGAGGAACCGCCCACCACAGCCCTGAGGGGCGAGGCTTTGGCCAAGGTCATACAGGAGTTGGACAAATTGCTGCGGCAAGACCATGACGAAGATTACTGCGGCATCGTTTATGCCGACGACATGCAAGCGCCCTCCTACATCAAGGTTTTTGACCCGCACAATCTGGGATCAACCTGCGGCTCCAGCGGCAGCCCTCCCCTTCCCGGCTGGATACTGTCCAGGATGCAACCCATCAACTTGCCCGCCGCCCTGCCCCAACCCAACAACCGCCGTCACTGGTGGCAAAAGCTGTTTACCCATGCCCACTAAAGACCCTATTACCCTCATTGGCGCGCTCGCCACCATTATGTTGATGGGCGGAGCCGCCATGCTGTACCTATCGCCAGGCGCAAAACCCAATCAGCCGCCTGAGATCGTTTTCACCAGCCCGTTCAAGGAACCACCTGCCAACGCCCACCCAGCAGCGGGCGACCCGGCAACCAAACCGGCCACGCCCGAAACGCCCTCCCCAAAAGCAGCACCTGCACCCAAAATAGCTCCGGCACCTGCTGCCGCTGCATCACCGGCCCCAAAAACAGCCACAGCGCCAGCCACCCCCACCGCCGCATCACCGGCCCCAAAAACGACCCCGGCACCTGCCGCCGCAGCGTCCGCCCCAAAAACAGCCGCAGCGCCTGCCACCCCTACCGCCGCATCAGCCACCCCAAAAACAGCCACAGCGCCTGCCCCCACCACCACTCCAACCCTCTCGAAAGCGGAACTGGCGAAACTGACACCCGCAGAACGAGAGCGCTATAACAAGATGCTTAACTCCCTTCAGCAGGTATTGCAGCAAGTGGAGACATTGCAGCAGGAAAACCTTCGCCTGCAACAGACCCTGGAGCAAGATAACGCCCGGAACCAAGCGTTGGACGCACAAATCAAGCAATTGCGCACTGCTGATGACAAAGCCGCCGCCGATAAGGTAGCTGCTGATAAAGCCGCCGCTGATAAAGCCGCCGCTGATAAAGCCGCCGCTGACAAAGTGGCTGCCAACAAGACAGAGGCCACCAAACCGTAAGCTTCTTGCTACCCGCGCCTGCATTGCCGGATCAGAAAACGCGCCGGGTGCAGGCTACCGTACAAGGTCGCCTGCAAGGGCAATGGCTCCCCGCTCAATTGCGCCGCCAACACCTCCGCACACAACCCGCTGGTCGTCAGGCCACGGGAACCAAACCCCGCCATAATGGACAACCCTGCCTGATACTGCGCCGCCGGAAACGCCTGCCTTGCCCGGCCATGCTGTAAATCGGCATACGCCTCCTGGAAAAACGCCACATCCGGCAGCGCCCCCACCACCGGATACCGATCTGGCGTTGTCATACGGATGGCGGCATGACTGCTTTCAACTGTTCCCAGCAATGCCGCCAATGCGGGCAGGTAATGTGCAAGCTGCCGGAAATTGGCCGCATCCGCCCCCGCATCCAGGAACGCTTCACGGACATTGCGCACAAACGTTGCGCCAAAGATATGCCGCCCGGCCACTGCTGGCGTCAGATAACCCTCATGCCCCAGGGCGGTTTTAAGCTTGGCACTGTCATCCGACGCCTGCGCCCGGCTGGTCTGCCCCATGACCGGCAAAAATGGCAGGAATGCGCTTTGCCCGAACTGGCCCGCCTCCCGCCCGCTGGCAATCACGGTAACGCCGTCGGTGGGAACCGCATCGGCCTGCGTCAGGGTACGGACTTCAATATTGTCATGCGCCGTCAATGCCGCGCACAAACTGGCCGGATTCAGCCAACCCGCCTGCGGGAAGTGGCTCGCGCCGACCGACAATGGCACACCAGCGATGGCGGCGGCCTCTTCCACCTCTAGTATCTGCACGAAATCTTCCGGCAACCCACGCGCACGAATCGCCTGCTGGCGGGCGGCTTCACGCGGTTCATGCGCCAGTTGCAGCGCGCCGCATTGCGCCCAATCAATGTCATGCCCGGCGGCCTCCAACTGGCGAAGCTGACGAAGGGCGAACAGGAATGCCTGCCGGTAAAAACGTTCGCCCCAACCGGCTTCGGCGGTCATTTTCGGCGTCAACACCCCTGCCCGGTTGCCGGAAGCCTCCAGCGCCAACCGGGCGTGGCGTTCCAGCAAGACAACCCGCCAACCGCGTTGCGCCAGGGCATGGGCGATCTGGCAACCCGCCACGCCGCCGCCGATGATGCTGGCGCGCCGCCCCGCAGCAGGCTCCGGCAAGGCGAACCAGGCGGGAAGCTGGGAAACCGGCGAAATGCCACCCGCCGTCGCGGCCAACATTTCGCGCTTTTTGCCGAACCCCTTGCGCTTTTCCACGGTAAAACCGGCAGCCTGCAAATGGCGGCGCACGTCGCCCGCCACCGTGAACGTCGCCAGCGTCGCGCCTGCCTGACTGAGGTCGGCGATGGCCTGCATGACCGGCAGCGCCCACATCGCCGGATTACGGGCGGGCGCAAACCCATCCAGATACCAGGCGTCCACCCGCGCCACCAGTTCCGCCAACGCTTCCTGCACATCCATGAAACACAGGGTCAGGGTAACGCGCCCCTGCCCCAAGGTCAGACGATGGAAACCGGCCAGCAGTGGCGGATAGTTTTCCAACAGTTCGGCAGCGAAGGGCTGGAGTTCTGGCCAGGCCGCCAGTAATTCGCGCAGGGCCTGCTTTGCTATCGGATGCTTTTCGATGGAAATGAAATGCAGCCGCCCACAACGCTGCGGGTCTGCCCGCCACGCCTGCCAAGTTGCAAGAAAGTTCAGCCCGGAGCCAAAGCCGGTTTCCGCAATGACAAACTGCCCCTTGCCCCGCCAGCGTTGCGGCAAATGGTTGCCAGACAGGAACACATGACGGGTTTCCGCCAGCCCATCCTGACGGGAAAAATAACAATCGGCGAAATCCGGCGCATAGGGCGTGCCGGTTTCATCAAGCTGGATACGGGCGGGGACGAGTTCTTGCATAGGGCCGCAGTATACTGTTTCAGCTTCAGGCGCAAAACGGTAACCTTCCACCCTACCGCCGGTATAACCACGCAAGCACAAAACAAGGGACACTCAAATATGCAAACCGACATATCCCCACGCATCAAGCGCCGCAAGCCTTTGTTTGCGCTGTTGATGTCGTTCATCCTGCCGGGCTACGGGCAGCTGTATAACGGCGAGGCCAACAAGGCGGTCTGGCTGTTTCTCGGCTTTACGCTACTGATCATACCGGCGATCGCGCTGGTTGCGCTGTACCTGCCACCCGACCTGATGCTGCCCGCCTTACTTGGCAGTCTGCTACTGTTGTTGGCGCTGTGGCTATACGGGATGATTGACGCTTTCCGCAGCGCTCGCCGCCAGCAGGATTACGTATTGCAAGGCTGGCAGCAAAGCGGCGTGTATGTATTGGTGCTGATCCTGTGCAGCGTGCTGGCGTTGCCGCTACTGACCGATTACGTGCGGCGGAATCTGGTGGAGTCGTTCCGCGTGCCTTCCGGTAGCATGGAGCCGACCGTGATGACTGGCGACCTGCTGTTTGCTGACAAGCGCTACAACCGGCCCGGTGTCAAACAGGCGGTGCAACGCGGGGACATTGCGATCTTCGTCTACCCCAATAACCGCACCCTGTACTTCATCAAGCGCATCATCGGCTTGCCGGGCGACAGGGTAAAGATCAGGGGTGACGAGGTGTTCATCAATGGCAAATCCACCCGCCTGCTGGAAGAGCCGGGGCAAAATGGGGGTCGGCGCGTGACCGAAACGGATGGCAAACGCCAGTGGCGAGCCTACTGGGCCAACACCAGAACGGAATTGCCGCAGACCGAGATGACCGTGCCGCCCGCCAGCGTCTTCGTCATGGGCGACAACCGCACCGCCAGCAATGACTCGCGCTTTTTCGGCACCGTCCCCTTGCAGGACGTGGTCGGCAAGGCCCGCCAAATATGGCTATCCGTCAACCATGGCGAGGTAAAATGGGAAAGGATGGGGCAGGTATTGCAATAACATGGGCAGATTCCAATCCACCCCGCCCATTGCGGCTTCTCGACACGGCATCCCCCCTCTGGTTTGCTTAAGCGATTGCAACCACGGGACCACGCATGCAAGCCCTGAACTTCGACAACCGTTTCATCCGCGAACTGCCCGGCGACACCGACGGGATCAATATCCCCCGGCAGGTCTACGACGCGTTCTGGTCGGCGGTGAAGCCCACCCCGGTTTCCGCCCCCCGGCTGCTGGCGCATTCGCCGGAGGTTGCGCAACTGCTGGGCTGGACGGAGGCCGACATCGCCGACCCCGATTTTGCGCAGGCGTTCGCGGGCAACACGCTGCTGCCCGGTATGCAGCCTTACGCAGCCAACTACGGCGGCCACCAGTTCGGCGGCTGGGCAGGGCAACTGGGTGACGGGCGCGCCATCAGTCTGGGTGAAACCGTCAATGCGCAAGGCCAGCGCTGGGAATTGCAATTGAAAGGCGCAGGCCCCACCCCCTATTCGCGCCGTGCTGACGGACGCGCCGTCTTGCGCTCCTCGGTGCGCGAATTCCTGTGCAGCGAAGCCATGCATCACCTCGGCGTCCCCACCACCCGCGCCCTCAGCCTGGTGGCGACTGGCGACGGCGTGGTGCGCGACATGTTCTATGACGGCAACCCGGAAGTGGAGCCAGGGGCCATTGTCTGTCGCGTCGCGCCTTCCTTCGTCCGCTTCGGCAATTTCGAGCTGCCCAACAGCCGTGGCGACCTCGGCCTGCTGGCACAACTGGCGGATTTCACCATCAGCCGCGACTACCCCGAACTGCAAGGCGATGTGCAGGAAAAGCGCAGCCAGTGGTTTCTGGAAATCTGCCGCCGCACCGCCGTGATGATGGCGCACTGGATGCGGGTCGGCTTTGTCCACGGCGTCATGAACACCGACAACATGTCGATCCTCGGCCTGACCATCGACTACGGCCCCTACGGCTGGCTGGAAGATTACGACCCGATGTGGACGCCCAACACCACCGATGCGCAAGGCCGCCGCTATGCCTACGGGCAGCAACCTTACATCGGCCACTGGAACCTTGCCCGTTTGCGCGACGCCCTCAGGCCGGTCATCACCGATGCGGGCGTATTGCAGGCCGGATTGCAGCTTTACGCCGACACTTACAGTGAAACTTTTGGCTCCATGCTGGCCGCCAAGTTCGGCATCCGCGTGCTGTCGGATGCGGATGCGCCCTGGATCAACCGTGCCTTTGAGCTCATGCACCAGACTGAAGTGGATTTGACACTGTTTTTCCGCAACCTGGCCGCAGTGGATTGGCGGCAACCCAGCCTGGAGCCATTGCTGCCCGCCTTCTACCGTGAGGATTTGTTACGCGAACACCGGGATGACTGGGAAAATTGGCTACAGCAATACCGCGAACGGTTACAGGCCGACAACCTGCCAATGGGCGAGCGCCGTAGCCGTATGGACGCCGCCAACCCGCGCTTTGTCCTGCGCAATTACCTCGCCCAACAAGCGATCGACAAGGCAGCCGAAGGGGATAGCAGCATGATCATGGAGTTGCTGGATGTGCTGCGCCGCCCTTACGACGAGCAGCCACAGCAAGCGAAATTTGCGGAAAAGCGCCCGGAATGGGCGCGCCATAAGGCGGGATGTTCGATGTTGTCGTGCAGTTCCTGAGCCTACTGGGCAGCAGCAGGCGGCTTGCGCATGGGCAAGGCGCAGAACGTGGTGCATTGATGGTTGCCCTCCAAATTGACTTCCACATCCTTAGTCCCATCCGCATGGGTAGACGGGTGGATTTCCACCCGATAGCTGCGGGCCGGAGCCGCCGGTATGTCCTGCCCTGCTGGGGTGGCCGGGGTGGCGGCGGCAGGCGCTGTCTCTTCTGATTTTTGCTGGAACGGGTTGAGGGAGGACATCATATCGGATACCTGCTGGGAAACCCCGGAACAAGCCGACAGGGATAGCCCTGCAGCCAATACCAACATGACACCTGCCCATCCATGGCATCTTTGTTTCATTCTGCTTCTCCTGATTGTATTTTGACCCAATAAGCCTGTTTCGCAACAAATTAGCAGATATGTCGTAAAAAAGATACATGAAGGTTTTTTATTTTACTAATATGTGGTGGAATACATACAAAAAATGTATTCACCTTTTGCTCAACTGGCAACACCCTTGGGTTCCAGTTGGTCGGGGCGCACCGGCGGGTTCAGGTCTTCTTCCGCCCTATCGATATCGACCTGATTCCCGGCGGCGTCATACAGCGGCAGCTCGTAATCATTCCATCCACGGACGCCGGTTTTCATGGAATACACCTGGGAGTAGCCCATCAGCGCCAGTGTCAGGGCGGCCAGCGCCGTCCGGTTACCGGAACGGCACACCAGCACAACCGGCTTGTCACGCGCCCGCGCCAGTTCGGGAATGGTTTCGGCATACCCCCAGTCGCAGGCGGATTCCAGGATGCCGCGCGGCGCATGTAGGGAATTGCGGATATGGCCAGCGTCGTACTCTTCCAACTCACGGATGTCGACGACCATAAGGTCGGGGTTGGCCGCCAGCATTTCCTCAACATCCCAGGGCATAAGCTCCCGAATATGAGGCAATACATCAGCGACCAGCGCCATAAAGGTCTTCCGGGTCATGGTGCTTCACATACTCCTGATTTTTTTATTCGGAGCCAGCCGACTCGCTGCGGATGCCGTGCTCCACCGCCATCACTGCGGCAGTGATGCGGGAGCTGACATTCAACTTGCGCAAAATGGCTTTCACATGCAGCTTGACGGTGCCGTCGGAAATGCCGAGGTTACGGGCGATGACCTTGTTGCTCTGCCCCTCCGCCAGCAGCGTGAGGATTTCATATTCGCGCGGCGTCAGCTCGGAAAATGGGCTGGCGCTTTTGTCATCGGCAGCCCGCCCATCGCCACCCTGCACCACCCTGGCCAGCACAGGCGCCAGTTCCGGTGCCACCACGGTCTTGCCCGCGACAATTTCACGCAGCGCCACCACCAGCTCATCGGGCTCAATGTCTTTCAGCAGGTAACCGCGTGCACCACTGCGCAATGCTTCAACCAGGTCGTTTTCATTGCTGCTGGTGGTGAGCATCACCACGCGCAACGCCGGATTGTTCTTGCGCAATAGCCGCAACACATTGAGGCCATCCATTTGCGGCATGCGCATATCCAGCAACACAATATCCGGTGACAGCGCAGCGGCGGCGGCCAGCCCCTCATCGCCGCTGCCGACAGCCGCCACCACCCGGATGCCGCGCCGGGTCAGCAGGTCTTCCAAACCCGCCCGAAACAAGGTGTGGTCATCTATCAGCAATACTTTTTCATTCATGGGCAATCAACGCTCATTGAGTCACGCCAATGGGCTGGGAGCCAATCAGGTCGGACAGTTTTTTGGACGGCGGCGCTTCGAAATTCAATTGTATGAGTGTACCTTCGCCCGGTTCACTTTCAAACTGTATCTCGCCGCTGATCTTTTCCGCGCGCTCCTGCATGATGCGCAGACCGATCTGTTCGCCGGTGGTTGGGTTGGGTTCAGGCAACGGGTCGGGCAAGCCGACGCCATCATCTTCCACCAAAATGCTGCAACGCCCCTCTTCGGTGCTGTGCATCAGCAAGCGCACGGTGGAGGCCTTGCTGTGCTTGCGGATGTTGGCGAGGGCTTCCTGGACGATGCGGATGACTTCCACCTCCACTTCACGCGACAGATCCTTCAGCGCCCAGTTATGGTAGAAAAACACCTCCAGCCCGGTTTCCTGCTTGAACCGCTCGGTCAGGCGCTCCACCACGCGCACCACGCCCTTGCCGTCAATCGGCGCACGGAAATCGGTGATCAGGCTGCGCAATTCGGCATAGGCCTCGTCGATGGTGTTTTCCAGCGCCTCCAGTTCCTGCCACATTTCGGCTTCGTCGCCACGGTTGAAGGAATCGTCCAGCAGACGCACCTTGAAACGCAGGCTGGCGAGCGTCTGGGCCAGGGAATCATGCAGTTCGTGCGCCATCCGGGTGCGCTCCTCCATAATGGACAGGGTGCGCATGTCTTCCTCACTGGCGGCTTTTTCAATCGCCATCCCCAGATGCTGGCCGATGCTGACCAACAGTTCGTCATCCTCCAGTTTGTCGTAACGCCCCTGCCGGATGAACAGGTTGTAGACGCCCAGAATCTTGTCGCGGTATTGCAGGGGAATCGCCAGCATTTCCACATCCTGCACGCCTGCGCACAACGGCCTGCCAAGGATGCGGCTGCACTGGGCAACATCGGTGCGCATCTTGATCTGCCGGTCGCGGGCGGCGTAACCGCATAAACAGTTCGGCATCGGCAAGGTTTCCTCCAGCTTGACCGCATCCGGCGTCAGGCCGACGCTGGACACCAGCCGCATCTTGCCGTCACGGTCCAGCAGGCGCACGGTGGCGGCCTCAGCGTTGACCACCTCCTTCAAGGTGTGCAGGAAACGCTTGAGCAAGTCTTCCAGGCTGTCGGCGCGGTTGATGCAACTGGCCACCTCATACAGGATGCTGAGGTGGCGTTTTTTCTGGCTCAGGTACTTTTCTTGCCGATCCATGCGCTTTTGTTGCATCCGTGACAATGCGTGGTAATCCTCGGTAATGGCGTTGATCTGTTCCCGGATCTTGCGGGACGGGCAACTCTTGCTGGCGATTGGCATGCGGGCGCTGAAATCCCCCTTGCGCAGGCGGATCGCCCAGCGGGAAAGCTCTGTGCCAAAACGGGAAAACTCCCGCCACACCCAATACAGCAGCAAAAAACCACCGATCCCAGACCCAATCCACAGGCCCGTCATCAGGGACGCCACCCATTCATACTTAATGTTGTTGGTGGTCGCCCAGAAATACACTGCGCCAATCACAGTAAAGGTAAACAGCAACAGCATCAGGCTCACCTGTGCCTGCCACGGCAGGTCAATCACTGGGCGGCCTTCCTGGCTTGCCCAATACTTGTTTCTTGAGGCAGCGGGGACAGCCCCCTTCTCTGCACCCCCTTGAGGGCTGGAAGCGGCCGGAACCTGGAGCTTGACTGCGCTGTCAGCCATGCCATTACGCCTGCGGTGGCTGGTGATTGGGGTCGTTCGGATTGATGAAGATGAATTCCAGCGTGCCGTCCAATTCGACAAAATCCAGCGTCATGCCCTGGGCCAATGGCTGGGAGGCGACATCCAACACCACCAAAAAGTCACCGAAGTTTTGGGTCTGGTCGCCATCCCGCTGTTGGTCATCGAACCCCATCATGTAGTGGAAGGAACCATCCGCCTTTTGCTGGATGGCAATCCGCAATGGCAAGCCCAGGGCGTTGCTTTGCACGGCTGAAGTGCGGATCTGGGTGGCTGCCTGTGGTGTGACTGTAATCATGAGGCCGGTTTCCTTTTCTGCTGGCGGATGAATTCAACAAAACGCTGCGCCCACCGGTATTGGGAGGTGTCGCGCATATGCGTGTAAGAAGCTAATAAATTCCGGTAAATCCAGCCATCGTGCTGGCCATCGATTCCCGCTCCTCGCTGTATACGGTAGGCGAACTTGCCGGAAGCGGTCAAATTTTCGAGCCGTGAATAATGGAACTCATGGGCGTTGATGGTTTTCGCGCTACCGCCGCCTGGCCAGGGCATGTCGGCGGTTTCCTGCACTTTCACATAGCCCCTGCCCTGCGGCTTCCGGTGCATGACGGCGTCGCCGGGAATGACGCCAACCATCTCCGCCTGCTGGCCGTCCCAGACCAGGCGGCGGGACAAATACATCAGGCCGCCGCATTCGGCATACGTCGGCAGGCCATTGTCGATGGCGGCGCGGATGGAAGCGCGCATGGGGCCATTCGCCGCCAGCTGCCGCATGTGGGTTTCGGGAAAGCCGCCGCCGATGAACAGGCCATCAATCCCGGTAGGCAAGGCCGCGTCCTGCAACGTGTTGACAGGGACAAGCTCTGCACCCGCCTGTTGCAGGGCCTCAAGGTCGCCGGGGTAATAAAAACCGAAGGAAGGGTCCTGGCAGATGGCGATGCGGATATCGGGGGCAGGTGTTTCTGCCCTTGTTTCCACCCGTGCGGCAGGGAGCGCTTCCGCCCGGCCTGCAATGGCGCGCAACAAAGCCAAATCCACCTGCTCCTCCACCAAGGCGCGGATACGGGCGATTTGCGCCTCGGCTTCGCCGCTTTCGTTGCTGGGCATCAAACCCAGATGGCGCTCCTCGATTTCCATCGCAGGATTGTTGTGGACTGCCCCCAGCACTTTAATGTCGGTGTAATACTCCACCGATTCACGCAATTTGGCGGCATGACGGGCACCGCCAACCCGGTTGAAAATAATGCCCGCGATAGCCAATTGCGTATCGAATTGCTGATAGCCCAGCAGCAACGGCGCGACGCCGCGCGTCATGCCCCGTGTGTCCACCACCAGCACCACCGGCGAACGGGTCAACCGGGCAACCGCCGCATTGCTGTCGGAACCGTCCAGTGCCATGCCGTCGTACAGCCCCTTGTTGGCTTCGATCAGGGCGACATCGGCGTCCCGTGCGTAATGTTGCAGCGTGTGGAGGATTTCATCTGCCGTCATGGTGTTGAAATCGAGGTTATGGCAGGCGCGTCCGCTGGCTGCCCCCAGCCATAGGGGGTCAATATAATCCGGCCCCTTCTTGAAAGGCTGCACCGCCAACCCCTGCGCCCGCAAAGCGGCGCACAGGCCAATCGACAAGGTGGTCTTGCCGGAAGATTTGTGGGTTGCGGAAATAAAAACTCTTGCCATGCCTACATTCTAACGCAAATCCAGAATATTATTAAATATTAATATATGTTGAAACACGTCAAATCACCATAGCGGTGCAACCCGCGTTTTCGCATGCAAGCAGGATGTAGTACATTGTGCAGGCAACTGCTTTTCAACCCGCACCACAAGGCGTCACGCCCTCATGAGCAAACTGACCCACTCCACCTTTCGCCCTGCCTGGTGGCTCCAGTCCCCACACCTGCAAACCTTGTGGCCGGTGTTTTTCCGCCCACGCCCCAAGCTCAAGCTGCAAGCGGAACGGGTGGAGCTGAAGGATGGCGATTTCATCGACCTTGCCTGGCATCCGCGCCCAAATTCACCGCTGGTGCTGGTGATCCATGGGCTGGAAGGCTCCTTGCGTTCCCATTACGCCCAGACTTTGCTGCTGGCCTTGCACAACGCCGGTTTCGCCAGCGTCTTCATGCACTTGCGTGGCTGTAGCGGCACCCCCAACCGCCATGCCAGCAGCTACCATTCCGGGCGGACGGCGGATGTGGCGGAAGTGCTGGCCTACCTGCACGCCAGCGGCAGAATGCCGGACGCCGCCGTCGGCTTTTCGCTCGGCGGCAACCTGATCCTCAAATACGCCGGTGAAACGGGGGCAGCGTCCGGCCTGAAAGCCATTGTCGCCGTATCCACCCCCTTCCAGTTGCAGGAATGCGCCCGCAAACTGGAGCACGGTTTCGCACGGGTGTACGGGCAATACCTGCTACGCAACCTGAAAGGCGCTTACCGGCGCAAGTTCAGCCAGCGCCAGCCGCCCTTGCCCGTCAAGCTGGATGCATTAGGGACAATCTTTGCGTTCGACGACCAAGTTACCGCCCCGTTGAATGGGTTTGCAGGCGCGGAGGATTATTATGCCCGCAGCAGTTCTGGACAATTTCTCAGCCAAATCCAGACCCCCGCACTGATCATCCATGCGCAGGATGACCCGTTCATGTACCCAAGCACGGTTCCTGACGCAAGCATGCTCAGTGACAGCGTGACGCTGGAGCTGGCGGCGCATGGCGGGCATGTCGGCTTTGTCGGCGGCAATGCGCCGTGGCGGGCGGAATACTGGCTGGAGCAGCGCATTACCCGGTGGTTGCAAGGGCAGTTGGCGGACGGATCACATACGTTCCAGCAGGGATGAAATCCGCTGGTTGTTGGCATTGACGGATTGCAGGTAGCCCTCCAGTTTGGCGTTCAGCGCCTCAATGGTGGCCTGCTGCTGGCTGTTGGCGGCTTGCAGCGCGGCATTTTGCTGGCGCAGTTGCGCAATCAGGCCATCCTGACCCTGGGCATCGCGGGCAAGCGCCTGCTGCTGTTGCTCCTGGGCGGCCAGCGCGTTTTGCAACGCCTGGATGCGGGCGGAGTCTGCCTGCTTGTCCGCCAGCAGCGCTTGAATCTCGGCTTGCAGGGAAGCCTGCCGTTGTCCGGCGGAAGCCATCGCCTGCTGCATGTCCCGTTGCCCCTGTTGCAACGCCTCCTGCAAATGGACAAACTGTTGGGCTTGCCCCTCATGCACCTGCTGCAAGGTTTCAAAGCGGGTGCGGTAGCTGCCCAACGCCTGGATTTCAGCCAGGCTGGCCTGATGCTCCGGCTGCAACCTGCCCAACTCGGCAACGGCAGCATCATATTGGTGTTGCAAACCCGCCGTCGCCTGCTGCTCTGTCCGCAGCCGTTCCGCCCATTGCTGCAATTCCCCGTCTTTTTGCGCCAGCAGGGCGTCAAGGTGGTCTTTGGCGGTTTGCAGCGACTGCTTCGCCGCCCGTTCCTCGTGCTCTTTCGATTTGCATAAGGCGCGCCCCGTCAGCCAGCTGACCAGGCAGGCCAAAGCGGCGACCAGCGCCATTTCATACGCCAGCGGTAAACCCAACATGGTTAAATGCCCTCCACGGTAAATTCGATCCGGCGGTTTTTGGCGCGGCCTTCTTCCGCATCATTGCTGGCGACAGGTTCGCTGGAACCTTTGCCCGCCGTTTTCATGCGTTCGAGCGGGACGCCGCCTTCGTTGAACAGCCAACCTTTGACGGCTTTTGCGCGCTGTTCGCTTAATTTCAGGTTGTCTTCTTCGCTGCCCACATTGTCGGTATGGCCGCTGATCAGGATGGTGGAGTCCGCGCAGAAGACTGCGGCGTCCGCCAGTTCCTGTAACAGCGGGTTGCTGCGGCTGTCAATGCTGGAACCGCCGGATGAAAACAGGATTTTGTCCTGCGCCAACAAGCGGTTGAATTCCCGCTGGCAGACAACGGCGGCGTTGTCCAGCGCCACCAGATTGAAGCTGAGGGTATAACCCTGCTGGCTGAAAGGCTCCAACGTTTGCTGGATGGCCTTGACCTGTTGGCTGGTTTTGGCCTTGCCGTCAATGCTGACGGCCTGGTCAATCATGCGGATGGAGGCGGACTCAAGCGGTTTGATCGCACTCACCAATGCGGCGGCGAAGGTTTCCCAATGTTCAGGCGCGCCTGCGCCAACCTGCACGGCATTTTTGCCGATGTTGTGGCCAAACGCCGTATCCAATTGCTGGGTCAGGGCGGTTTTGGCTTCCTCACTGCTGACATAGCCATCAACCGACAGCGCCTTGCCATCCCATTGCAAAAACAGGGTGTAAGGCGTCACGAGCCGGGGCGTGATGGCGTTTTTCACACTACGGACATACCACAGCGACTGGAGGGCTTGCACCGCCTGTTGCTGCTGCGCCGGGCTGGCGGCGCTGCCACTGACTGTCAGGTTCCTGTCCTCCGCCTGCACCGCCGCCCAAGCCATGCCTTGCGCATGCAACTGTTGCAGCGCCTGCTGGGCGATACGTTCGGGCAACATCTGCGCATAGCGGGGAATGGTGAAAGACAACAACAGCACAACGCCAATCAGGCCAGCCAATTGTAGGGTCCAAGTTTTCTGCATGGTTTTACTCATTATGGATTGCACGCCCCGCGAGACTTTGCACATTATCATAACAATCCAACTGATGGGTTTTCAGCAGTATTTTGTTAAGTTTTGTTACATGCTCATCCGGCCGCAAGGCACCTTTTGCTATCCTATTGGCCGGACAAATTTTAATAAGCGCTTTAATAAGGGCGGCAAACCGATGACCAGCAGCACTTTACCGACACCAGCAACCGACAATCTTCCCCGCACAGAAGAATCCCTGACCCATCGGCAAGCCACCTTGCTGGATGAGCTCACGGCGCGCCTGAGTTGCGTACAGAGCGAACTGGGGGAAAACAAACTCACCATCCGTGACCGGGAGGCGGACTGCCTGATCAAGAACTATGTGCTGGCAGGTTCCGCCATGGGGCTGGCACCCTTGCCCCTGTTTGACCTGGTGGCCTTGAGCGGCGCGCAACATGACATGTTGAAGCAGCTTTGCCAGCATTACGGCGTGAACTATGACGCAGGCAAGGTCAAAACAACGTTGATCGCAATATTGGGCGGCTCCCTGCCGACGCTTGCCTTGTTGGGGTTGGGCAGCGCCTCCAAACTGGCGCTTGGCATCGGCACCTTGGGCGGAAGTGCCATCCTGACCTTGTCAGGCGGCGCAATCACCTACGCCCTTGGCCGCAGCTTCAGGCGGCACTTCAGTGCAGGGGGAACCTTGGATGACATCAACACCAGCAACCTGAAACAGGTTTTCCAGCGGGAGTTGGCAAAGGGAAAACAATTGGCTTTATGGCGCAAACCGGCAAAAGCATAAACGCTGATACCCGTTTTCCCACCGCTTCACAAGGGTGCTTAACATTTCTTAACATTACAGGTGTATCGCAGCCGTTATACTCAACGCTTATCTTTTCTTAAAAACCAACGGAGACGGATATGTTCCCACTGAATTTTCTAGTCGGTGCAGCAATTGGCGCAGCCAGCACTTATGTTTATAAAGATGAACCCGCCAAAAATTGGGTGACCGACACCAGCAAAAAATTAAAGGACGCAGCAAGTTCTTTTATGGAGTCAATAAAGACAAAACCGGCAGCGGAAGAAACCATGGAAGCTGCTGCTGTGGAAACAGCCGCTGTTGTAGCCGAAACCGCTGTTGTAGCCGAAACCGCTGTTGCAGCCGAAACTGCGCCAGCAGCCGAAGCCACAATAACGGAAACGCCTACGGAACAAACAGCCGAAAACGCAGCAAAACCAGACGCGCCAGCAGAAAACCCTTAATCCCGTCTGCCCCAAGGCTGGCGAACTTTTATTTTGAAGGGTTCGCCAGTTTCTGCTTCAAGGTTTGCTGTTCTTTCATGCCCCGATTTAACGCCGTTTCAAACGGGCCTGAGGCTTGTTGCGGATCAAAATTTTCCAGTGTCCCGCCCTGTTCGAAATGCTGTTGGAACACTTTGCCAACTGCATAGGTTGATGCGCCGCTTAAGGCAGCGGCTGTCGTCCCGCCCGCCAAGGTGCCGATTCCCGGAATGATCTTCAAAAAACTTCCCACCAAAGGCGTGGCGGCTTTGGGGACGAACCCTGTCATCAATGTAGTGATCCAAGCTTTCGCCAAATGTTTGGAAAACGGAATCCCGTACAGTTTGGACAAACGCATCAGCATTATCCGCTGCACTCCGATCAATCCGGCGGTGTCCAGTAATGGGATGGGAATGAAGCCGGTCAAACTAGAACCAAACGCATAATCCTTGATGAGCTGTTCAGCCTGTTGCGCCAATTGTTGACGGTTTTTCATATCATTGCTTTTCCTATTGGACTCCCTATCGTTTGCCATTATGGTGTTCCATCCCCAACAGCATAAAATCTTCCTGCCAAAACAATAATTATAACCAACCGGCGTTTACACGCTTTGCCATTGAATTCCATTTGGGGCTTCCCAAAAATTCTATAGGCAGAATCAAATAGTTATTACCATAGCATTTGTCTCAAGTGAGAAATGTTAAGAAATGTTGCGTTGTATTCCCATGACATGGTGGCGGTGATTTAATGAACATAATATCACTCTACTTGCCGAGGAGTACCGATGTCTGAGAATCATACCAAAACGCCAGGCGAAACGCGCCCCAGCCGCCCCAGACAGACCAAGAAAACCACTTCGACAAAACAGGCCAACGGCGAGGCCCAACAACAAATAGAAGTGTTGACTGCATTGGTTCAGCAGAAGGAACAGGAACTGGCTGAATTGCATGGCCAAACCCATCTGATCGAAGAACTCACCGAGAAATTGCGGGCGACCGAAACCGCGATGGAGGCTGTACGCATCGAAGCGCAGACCAAAACCCGACAGATTAGACATTATTCCAAAATATTAACTTATTGATTAACAAATAAATTCAATAGT